>CAIWEX010001064.1 GCA_903911795.1 uncultured Schlesneria sp. | reverse complement strand
GAACGCGCCGGAGTACATGACTCATCGATCCGTCGCTATCGCGCATTTCGACTTGATGATCTTCGACGCAGTCCAGCAGGTAAACGTACCTGTCACCCCAGGTGTTCATCGCGGACTTCGCCGATTTTTCGGGGCGTCCTGACAGGATATCGATCGTGACGACCGCCCCTTCAACGGACCAGACCATGTCGAATTCCAGGCGTTTGCCGTAGAGCAGACGCCCGGTAAAGTCGAGGTCCAATACCATTTTGGCGGTTCCGTCAGGCTTTAGAACCAATGTCCGAGTGCCAAAAAAAGAATCTTTCCACTGGCCAACCAGTTGAGCCGAGTCAACCTTTGTCAGCTTCGGCTGAAGGCCCGTCGTAACCGTTGCGGTTGGCTCTGCAGGCTTCTCAGGCGTGACCTGTGGTGTCGTCGTAACGTTCTTTTCGGGAGCGGATTCTGGCGTTGATCGCTCTTCGTTTGTAACAACTGACGTCTGTGGAGGTGCCGGGCTCTCAACGGCCAGCGACCCACTGCAACCGGGCAATACGGCTACGAAAGCAAACGAAATCGCTGCCCAGCAGAGTCTGGAACCGAATACGATAGAGTGATTCTTCATGGCTGTAGCCTGCCTGAATCCGACGAAACATTTCACGGCAATCGGATAACTGCAATCGATCAACCCTCGGCAACCGATATCATCGAGTTTCCATCCGGACAGGTCAATCCCTGCTGCCACTGTCATCAGGGCGATCGTTTTTTTCAAAGTAGGGTGGGACCAGCTGGGTGGCGGGGGGCGCACTGGCTTTGCAGAAGCCCCCGAAATGGAACGCTTTTGAACGGGGGCTTCCCCAAAGCGGGTGCGCCCCCGCCACCCCGTCGTGCTAGACACCTGGCCGAAGCGAGCACGTCACAAGAGTAGGGTGGGGGACCAGCTCGCTTCGAGCGCCGGCCCACCATCAGGAAACGTCGAGAATTGATAGTGGGTCTTCGCGGCGAAGTGATATTTTGAGCAGAAGAAACATCGGTAGCCGAACTCGTGAGAGTTCGGAGATAGTCGAAAACCCCTGAATTCTCACGAATTCAGCTACGAACATCGTTACTCGCGTTGAGTGCCACTGACCCCACCGTACATCCGGCACTGCTTTAAAAATGCATTGGGCCTGCCACTAACCTTCACGACCTGAATACAGCGACTCAATCACAGATCCGTTGCGAAGGGGACTCGGACGCCCCAGCGGGTCCAGCAGGAAAGCTTCGTCATCAACACCCAGGGCGTTGTAAACCGTCGTGCAAAGATCGGCAGGAGACCAGGCGCGAGAAATCGGATATGCCGCGATGGAATCCGACTGTCCAATGACCTGACCGCCACGCACACCAGCACCAGCTGCCAGCAGCGAATAGACGGCAGCCCAATGGTCCCGCCCAGGAAGTTTTTCGCCGGGCAAGTTGGAGACCTTGGGTGTACGACCGAATTCGCTCATTACGATGACCAGCGTTTGATCGAGCAACCCGCTGGCTGAAAGGTCGTCCATCAGGGCAGCCAGACCACGATCCACCTGCGGCAGCAACGTGTTCTTCAATCGTCCCCAGTTGTCGACGTGGGTATCCCAGGTCTGCACGATTCCCATCGTCGCCTGGATCACCGGAACCCCTGCTTCCACGAGGCGTCGTGCCAGCAAGATCGACTGGCCGAATTTATTGCGTCCGTAACGTTCGCGAGTTTCTGCAGACTCGCGGTCGACCTGGAACGCGGTCGTGACCTTGGCCGAGGTGAGCAGCGTAAACGCCACATCCTGCTGCTCGACGAACGAACAACTCGGGCGATCCGACGCCAGTTGCACGGGGTGATTGATCTGCTCGAGCAGGTCACGGCGTGACTGCAATCGTTGAGGCGTCATTCCCGGCTGCAATGACAGTGCGTCGACTTTGAAATTCGGGTCATTGGGATCCTGGTTAATCTGCCACGGATCATGGCGAGGCCCCAGGAATCCAGAATACTGCCCCGGCCAAGTCAGCGGTCCTTCAATATAGTAATTGGGCAGCGAGACTCCGGTCGGAATCCCATCACGGCGAGGTCGAACATAGTCCAGAGCAGCCGCCATGTTTGGGAAATCTGTTCGCGATTGGACTCGATCCAGGTCGCTGGCACCGCGCGGCAACGGTGTCGGCCGACCTGTCAGGGCTACGTGCGTCGCCAGCAAATGATTGTGCTCGGTATGCGACATCGACCGGACGATGGACCAGCGATTTGCTTGTTGAGCCAGCAGGGGCAGGTGTTCTGAAACTGTCACTCCGGGAATCGTCGTGTGAATCGTCGAAAACTCACCCCGAATCTCGACGGGAGCCTGCGGTTTTGGATCGAGCGAATCAAGTTGACTGAGTCCACCGCTCATCAGAACAAACAGAACCGATTTGGCGCGTCCGGTTCCCGGATCGGCGGAGGCCGAGCGAGAAAGGCCTGATAATCCTGTCGCGACAACGCCAGCCCCTGCTGCCTGCAAAAAACCACGCCGACGAATCTGGTATTGGGGTGTGATCATGATGTCGTTTCGATGGAAGTCAGGCAGGAATGTCAGCGGATTCGAGGGGCAGGTTCCATCAAGGGTACCACTTCACGACTTACGTTTCAGATTCAATCGGCCGGAACTCGCTCGTGTCGGGTTCTCCCTGATTGAAACAACCTGAATTCTCAGCCGTGGCGCAAAACCGGAAAATGGATTAATTACCACCTCTACTCTCAGTTTATCGGAACGAGAGGCTGGGACAAGGGAGACATTTTCGGAGAACCATCAACAGACTTCGATTCCAGAACATGAGAATTCCGTTTTCCCGGTTCCTGACGTGCCACTGTACGGCTGCTTTGAGCCGTGCAGTGCAGAGTATCAACCAGGCGTTGATTGCGCAGTACCCATCAGCCGGAACGCGCTAGCGTCCGGCTGATGGTCGTATATTTATCATTGGGTTCACCCGACCCATCGCTTACGAGTCTGATCGTTACGGCACATGCCTCCGCACTAGGAGGAACGCATAACGCCACTCACCGCGGGTAACGATTTCAGCGGAGCCGGTCCCTGATAGTCGTGGTTCGCT
>CAIWEX010001063.1 GCA_903911795.1 uncultured Schlesneria sp. | reverse complement strand
TTCCAGGGGCGGTTCTGGCACTGGGATATGAACCTGACTCGGTTGGACTGGAAATACTTCAACTGGAAAGAGATGGAGTTTTTCGGCCATTTGAATCTGTTGAAGACAGGTGTCGCTTTCGCGGACATGATCACAACGGTCAGTCCCACCTATGCTCGAGAAATTCAGACACCCGAATTGAGTTACGGTCTGCACGGAACGATGTCATCACGTAAGGATGATCTTGTCGGGATCCTGAATGGTGTCGACACGGAAATCTGGAACCCAGCCACCGATCCGGAGATTGCTCAGAACTACAACGCCGATACCGTGACCGAAGGGAAAGCTACTTGCAAGGCGGCACTACAAAAACGACTTGGTCTCCCGGTTCGGCCGGATGTGATGTTGTTGGGAAGTGTCTCGCGGATGACGGGGCAAAAGGGATTCTCGCTGATCGGCCAGTGTTCCGAACTGCTATTGGAACAGGATGTTCAACTGGCTTTCCTGGGAAATGGTGATCCACGGTTTGAGGCGATGTTATCTCAACTGGCAGCAGACCATCCAGACAAAGTTTCAACAACGATTGGATATGACGAGGCGCTTTCGCATCAGGTCGAAGCCGGCTGTGACGTCTTCCTGATGCCAAGCGAATTCGAACCGTGCGGGCTGAACCAGATGTACAGCCTGATCTATGGGACGGTCCCAATCGTTCGTGCCGTCGGGGGACTGGCGGATTCTGTGATTGATGCATCAGATTCCAACCGGGCAAACGGGACTGCGAACGGATTCAGCTTCACGGATTTTCGTGGAGATGCCCTGTTCTGGAATATCTGCCGTGCACGGTCATTGTATGCCGACAAGGTGGCGTGGCTGCGATTGCAGCAAACAGGGATGCGACGCGACTGGTCATGGAAGCGAAGTGCAGCGGATTATCTGCAGGTTTACGAGCGTGCTGTTGCTCGACGCCGGCTGGAATCCGAATGTGACGGAATCGAAAAGTAATCCATCAAAGTGATGCGACCGTGTCTGAACTTCGCAAGGATCCGATCGTTCACCGATGGGTCATTATGGCTCCCGAGCGAGCCACGCGTCCCATTGAAGTCACCGATTTACCACACCTCGTCAGTTCGATGGATGATCCGTTTGCCGAAGGACGAGAAAGTACAACGACCGCAGAACTGCTGGCATTCCGATCGGCCGATTCACCAGCCAATGGACCGGGATGGGATGTGCGAGTTCTGCCAAACAAGTATCCTGCTTTAAGCCGGGATACATCGCTCGTCGAATCAACGGATTCGCTGTATCAATCGCTCAGCGGCGTCGGTGCCCATGAGGTCATCGTGGAATGTCCTCAGAACGAAGGGAATATTTCACGGCTGAGCGACGAGAATATCTGCAAAATCCTGGTCGCATATCGCGATCGAATCGTGGACCTCAAACGCGACCCTCAATTGGCGCACGCGACAATCTTCAAGAACTGTGGTGCCCAGGCCGGGGCGTCGATTTATCACGCTCATTCACAGCTTCTGGCCACACCGTATGTCCCATCGCTGATCGAAGAAGAACTTGCAGGGGCGAAAGCCTATCAGGCGGCAAACGGAAGAGACATCTTCGACGACATCATCGCCAGGGAGTTAGCTGACGGCCGACGCGTTGTCGTTGACACTCCGCAGTTTCTCGCGTTTTGCACCTATGCCAGTCGCTTCACCTATGAGACCTGGATCGTCCCCAGACAACCGGAAAGTCACTATGAGCAAATTACGGCCGAGGCGATCAGGGAACTCGCTTCTGTCTTGAAATCTGTGTTGCACAGACTGGAGGTGGCGTTGAATGACCCGCCGTACAACTATGTCTTGCACACGGCACCATTGCAGCAGGCTTATCTGCCACATTACCGCTGGCACTTCGAAATCTATCCACGGTTGACTCGCGTTGCCGGGTACGAATGGGGAAGCGGTTGCTACATCAACGAAGTTCTGCCTGAACAGGCCGCTCAACGCCTGCGTGAAGTTTCAGAAGTGTGATCTGCCGGTGATGCGATCTTACGGGACGCGAAGTGTCACAGGCTCCTGCCGACCTTCGATGATCAATAGTTGCTGGTTCCTGTCGAATCCATCGTACGATTGTACGGTCCCGGCGGGCCAGCGGATTTCCAAGTGATCAACGCGGGGGGAATCTCCCAGTCCGAACACCAGTTCTCGATGGTTACTTGCCAGATAACCATCCCCAGCTGTCAACTGGCGAACCAGGACTCGCTTGCCGATGGTCGCGGTGACCGTCGCTCCGATGGCATCGCGGCTACTAATCGTTCCTCGCAGGGATATTCGAAAGAAGCCACCGGAATCCGTTGTCTGATTCGTCAATAGCCCGAAGGGGCGGTCGAGATGTGAAACCGCGAAATCGTCGAGTCCATCGCGATTCCAGTCGAGCCGAGCCAGTCCGCGGCCCAGCCACTTCCCTTGGAAATACGGCCCGAGTTGACTGGAGGGAAGCTCAACAAACCGGCCGTGACCGGCATTGAAAAACAGTTGTGGTTGCATCTGAAACGGGATTCCCTGGTGGGTAAAATCATCGACATGGCCGTTGGCAACGACGAGGTCCTCCCCGCCATCGAGATCCGCATCCAGGAATTGAGTCCCGAATCCGAGCATTGCAAAACTGGGGTCGCGCAAACCAGCCTTGCGACTTTCGTCCTGAAAAAAGCCATTCGACTGCTGGATATAAAGGGCATTGGATTCATGATGATAGTTCGTCACGAACAGATCCAGCTTTCCGTCCCCGTTTGCATCCCCGACCGCAACTCCCATGCAGGCTTGTGCTCGCCCGTCGCTGTCATAGGCAAGTCCCATGGCAACCGCTTGCTCCGCGAACTTTAGCTGCGGTTCACCATCTGGATTGGTTTCGTTGACAAAAAATGAATTGGCTTCCATGTCGTTGGCGACGAAGAGACTGAGTCTCCTTGAAAAGTCGAAGTCCGCAGCGACGACTCCCAGGCCTTTTCCTTTGGGATTGCTCGTCCCGCATGGTTCGCTCATTTCCTGAAAGCGACCGTCACCCAGGTTCAAGTAGAGCCGATCCCGTTCTGCGGGAAAGACCAGCGGACTGCAGGCACGTGCAACTTCGTTCTGCCGACAAATCCGCGTGAAGACATCGCTGCCCCCGAGATAGGTACCGTCAAAAAGATCAGGCAGCCCGTCGCCATTGAAGTCTGCCATGACCGCGCTGCAGGTCCAATAGTGGTCGGTTGCTGCCATGCTCGATGTGATGTCAGTAAACGTCCCGTCGCCGTTATTGACCATCAGACGATTCGAATCGATGTTGGTAACGTAGATATCTGGAAATCCGTCGTTATTGAAATCACCGACTGAGCCACCATGACTGAACTGTGAGTCCGTCAGTCCTGCTGGACCAGTCACCTCGTCAAACTGCCCGTTCCCCTGATTTCGGAAGAAGCGATCCGTAGAACTCTGACCGTCTGCATTCGCAGGCAAATGGTTTCCTTGAGGCAGAAAAATATCCTGCCAACCGTCGGAGTCATAGTCGAGTACAAGGACACCGCCCCCAAACGTCTGGTACGAGTACAGCCCCACTGCACCTGGATCGCGACCGTTGAAATACTGGAAATTGATGCCCGCATCAGACGCCTGATCGGCGAATTTGATTCGTTTGGAGGTCGCAGGAGCATCAGAAGCCACCGGATTTCCCAATTTCTTAAAATCGGATAGTGGATACTTTGCGAGGTCAACGGTGAAAGCCGGGTTTGATGATTCGCGTGTCCGTTGAAGAGTCAAATTCGTCAGGCTTTGCTGAAGCCGATCAACATTTCTCTGAGACTGCAAGTTCGGCTGAATCTCTGACAGCAGCTTGCGCCATCCCCATGCTTCCCAGAGACGCCCGAGCGATTCAAGCCTCGTTGCAATGTCCGCCATCAATGTGACATTCGTGTTTCGAGAATGAATCAATGTCATTTGCTGGTCAAGTAGTTCCAGACTGCGGGCACGCTCTCCGAACGGTTGAGCCAATGTTGGTTCGTTCAGTTGCAGTAGGACGCGGTTCAAATGGTAGTTTGCTTCCGGATGATCAGGATCACGACGGCAACATTCCCAGAAGCATCGGGCCGCAGAATTCATTTCATCCAGGTTCTGTAGCCAGAGCCCACGTGCAAACCAGAATTCAGGAATTGTTTCGATTTCCTTCGGAACCTGGGCATGCCATTTCAGCCATTGTTGATGATCTGCTGACTCGGCCAGGCAGCGCCCCAACAGAGCTTGGGCCTCGAGTTGATCTGGACGGAGCGCGATCAGTTCCAGCAGCATTTTTATTGCTTGGGAGATGTTGTTTTCGCGAATTGCGATCCGCGCCACTCCGAGCAGTGGGAGGGGGTCATCTGGGCTCGCTTTGCGACATCGCTCCATCACTTCGCGATTCGAACCCGGAAGCTGTACCCAACCGACTCCCAGCAGATTTCCTGATTCAGTCCGCCCGGCTCGGATCGCCCGTAGCAGATACGGAATCAACTCCCATTTCCTCCCCTCGGCTTCCATGAGTGAAGCCAGACCTTGCAGGGCTAATCCGTATTCGGAATCGTGTTCGAGAATTCGTCGATAGATCGCTTCAGCCTCCTCGGCACGGCCGCGATCAAATAGCAGTAATTGCGCTAGAAAACAGCGACCTTCGAGGGCCAACGGATTGGGGCTGTCAGGAATTCGGGAATAAAATGCTTCGGCGTCATCAATGCGACTTTTCGATGCTGCGACGTACCCAGCGATCATTAATCCCGTAACGGAAGTTGGAGACTTTGCCAACAGGTCGTCAGCCAGTTGCCCCGCTCGCTCCAGTTCACCACCATCGAGCGTTTTCCTTGCAACCACTTCAAGTCGCATAATTGCGTCCTGCGACTGAGACGATGCTCCACATCCGATCAGTGCGATGCAGCCAACGAGTGCGAGAACGAAGAAGTCTTTCACGGCATGTCCTTCGCAGGCACTCGCTCGTTCGACTCAGGATTGGTTTGATCTTGTTCTGACATGATGTGTTGAATGATTTTTCGGGCATCGTCGGAACCAGGAGCAAGACGCATCCCTTCCATCGCATGAAAAAAAGCCTGTTCGCGATTTCGATCATGATGATACACGACGGCTAGATTCAAGTGAGCCGAATGAAGTTCTGGCGCGATTTTCAGCAGTTCAAGCAACTGCTCTCGCGCGGCGTCCCACTTGT
>CAIWEX010001062.1 GCA_903911795.1 uncultured Schlesneria sp. | reverse complement strand
CGACATCATCGTCGGACAACACATTCACCTTCTGGTCGTTTCGAACCAGCAGGATGTGTGGCTTGAATCGACACCCCTTCTGATCGAAGTCGACAACCGCCTTCGCTGGCTTTTCGAGTTTTGGATGGATCTTGGCGGGCTTTGTCGCCACCCAGATCACAACATTCGCGACGCCTTTGGTATCCTTGTCAATGACTTTTGACTCATTGGGGACCGCCTCGGCAGCGCAGACTTCCGAATCCTTGGCGGCCTTGTCACCCTTAACCACGAGTGCTGGCAAAGGTTCCAGGTTGCCGTCGGCAATGACCTTCCCCTTGATTGTCCCCCACTGAGCCTGAGCCGAAGTGGAGTAAAGACCTACAGTTGCGGCAATCGCCCCTGCGGTCGCCCACGTCAATACATTGCGCATTGAATCACCTTCCGGAAAAGAGTTTTTCGGGGCTCTGCCCCTCAGGCGGGAGGAACTTCCCGTTCCTGTCTGTCGTTACAGTATTATGGCTATGCAGACCATTGTGGCAAGCAATCCGCAGTTTCTGATCTCGATTCTTCAAATCTGGTAATCCAGTCCCATGGATTAGTCGCCCATCTTCCCGGAATCAGGAACGAAGACTTCTCTCCCTGCGATCAGGACGCCCGCCCCGGATTTTCGTGAACTTGGGGGCCGTTTCCTGTTCATTTGAAGCCGTTAATGGTAGTTTGGGGATCTTCGTTTTTGCGAAATCGATAGGCCGAATGCAATCTTTCGCGAGCGAATCGCGTGAGCGAGTTTACGAATCTGAGCTGTAGCTCGACGCAGGAAATTTCCATGATTTATCTGAATGTTGTACTGACCGTCAAAGATCCCGCGGATATCGCCGAGATCCAGTCGTTGCTTTCCGAACAGGGACGATTGTCTCGTGCGGAGCCTGGTTGTCTTCGTTTTGAGGTCTACCACTCGCAAAACGATCCCAAAGTCTTTCTGCTCAACGAACACTGGGCAGATCAGGCTGCCGTCGATGCCCATCGCAAAGCGACCGCATACACGACGATTTACCAGCCCAAAGTCCTTCCCAAGGTCGATCGGACGCCCCATCCATCGGATCTGGTTTCCTGACGATCCTGACCCAAGACGATCGCCGACCGTATTTTCAGAACGCTGTTTCAGTGATCTGATGGACAGTTGGTCCCCTCTCGAATTGCTGTTTTTAAGTTCTTCCGTCGACTATTTGCCAAGTGGAAAACATGTCCGCTCAATTGAACAAGTTCAGCTCGCGTATCACTCAACCACGTTCGCAGGGTGCGTCCCAGGCCATGCTTTACGGCACCGGGATGACTCGCGAAGACATGGACAAGGCTCAGGTTGGAATTTCCAGCGTCTGGTACGACGGCAACACCTGTAACATGCATCTGAACAAGCTGGCCGAGCAGGTCAAAATCGGCGTTCAAAGCGCCGGAATGGTCGGAATGCGGTTTAACACCATCGGGGTGAGCGACGGCATTTCCATGGGAACCGACGGGATGTCCTACTCGCTGCAGTCCCGCGATCTCATCGCGGACAGCATCGAAACCGTGATGTGTGCCCAGTGGTACGATGGTAATATCTCGATCCCCGGCTGTGACAAGAACATGCCAGGCTGCCTGATCGCGATGGGACGGCTTAATCGCCCCTCACTGATGATCTACGGTGGGACAATCCGTGCAGGTTGCCTGCCGCTGCATCCGAAACTCGACATCGTTTCTGCGTTCCAGTGTTACGGTGAATACCTCGCTGGCAAGATCTCTGACGAAGAACGTCAGTCGATCGTCGAAAAGAGTTGCCCAGGGGCGGGTGCCTGCGGCGGGATGTACACTGCCAACACAATGGCTTCGGCGATTGAAGCGATGGGGATGTCGCTGCCGTATAGTTCTTCGATTCCTGCCGATGATCCGGCCAAGCTCGGTGAATGTCTGGCGGCAGGTAAATTCATCAAAACGCTGCTGGAACGAGATATCAAGCCGCGGGATATCATGACCCGTGCTGCGTTCGAAAACGCGATGGTCCTGATCATGGCAACCGGGGGATCAACCAATGCCGTTCTGCATCTGATTGCCATGGCTCGATCCGTTGACGTTCCCTTGACCATCGACGAATTCCAGTCCGTCAGTGATCGAATCCCGTACATTGCCGACTTGAAGCCATCGGGCAAGTATGTGATGGAAGATCTGCACTACATCGGCGGTACCCCGGCAGTTTTGAAGTACCTACTGGAAAAAGGGCTGATCGACGGCAGCTGCCTCACAGTCACCGGCAAGACGATGGCTGAAAACCTGGCTGATCTGCCCGGCCTGGCCGAAGGCCAGCGAATCATTCAGCCGATTGAAACGCCGATCAAGGAAAGCGGTCATATCCGGATCATGCGCGGAAACTTCTGCCCGGACGGCGCCGTTGCCAAGATTACCGGTAAAGAAGGATTGATATTCACGGGGCCTGCCCGCGTATTCGACTCAGAAGAGGATATGCTGCGTGGACTGGAACAGGACCGAATCCGCAAAGGTGACGTCATTATTATCCGGTACGAAGGCCCCAAGGGTGGTCCGGGAATGCCAGAAATGCTGACCCCCACATCCGCGATCATGGGGGCAGGACTTGGGTCCGACGTCGCCCTGATTACGGACGGTCGGTTCTCGGGCGGCTCCCACGGCTTCATCGTCGGCCACGTGACTCCGGAAGCTCAAGAAGGTGGTCCAATCGCTCTCGTGAAGGATGGAGACATGATCTCCGTCAACGCGGAACTCAATCGGATCGACGTTGCTCTGGCCCCCGCAGAACTCGAACGCCGTCGTGCCGAATGGACCGCTCCAGCACTCAAGGCGACTCGAGGAACACTGTTCAAGTACATCCAACGCGTGAAGAATGCGTCGGAAGGGTGCGTTACGGACGAGTGAACTCTGCCAATTGTCGTTCTGCTGGTTCCAAATCGAAGTGAAGACCTTCGGTCGGGCGTTTCGGCGGGTGGCCGGGGCTGGACCGAAGGGAAGCCCCGGTTGAACGTCGATCGACATGGATGACAATTACGGAGTGGATATCCTGGATTCGTGAATATCCGGGGCTTCCTTCGCAGAGCCTCAGTCCTGCCCCGGCCACCCTGCCGCGCCGGCTACGAAGTCACCGCCGGCATTATAAGAGTAGCTGGTGCGCCCGCCCCAAACGCCCCTGACGCTGATGACAAGTTCGCTTCGATTCTCCTGCCTGAAAATCGAAGATGCATGCGTCATTTCTCGGTTCGACTACGCCTCCTGCCGTCACACTGACTCCGATTCGAAGAAGATTCGGTTGTTCCTTCAATACATTCCTTCTGCCGCCTCCTTGAAGTCAATGTTCCACCCATTCTGTGGATCTGCGAACGCAGCCGCATCAATGCGCTTACACCGCTCCAACTGTTCACTCACGTCTGCAAATCCAGAGTCTGACGACATCCAGAAGGAACCTATACAATACAACATTTGATAAAGTGACGAATTCATAAACTCTGTTTTCCCGTTGAGTCCAACAAGGACCGCAAATCCGGAATCCCGTTCCACCACCAAGTCCGTTACAACCGAGTGAATAATCGAACACCCCTCACCTAAGTTCCGTGAGGTTCCTTCATAAATAAACTGTTTTCCAACATAGTCCACGCATGGTCTTACGACTGCTGGAGCGTGAAACCATCCACTAAATCGCTTCGGCAATCCGATTGCTTTTATAAGTTCGACATCTTCACTCCGCATTAGTTCGCATTTTACATCAGGGACAACCATTTGCCTGCCGACGAACAACGTCGATAATTCTGTGATATCTTTGTTCATATTCCAAGTGCGTCCCAAATAGAGTCCAATGCCTTTTTGCTGCATCAGCAGTATCAGACGTATACTCAACTAAAAAGGTGACATCAACTCCGGCATATTTCGAAGCGAGAAGCAAATCAATCACCGGCTTACCGATTTCAAGGCCCCAACCGATTCGTCGGAGAGTGGTTGGTGTTCAGGGCTTCCTCGAAAGTGGTCATCGCGGATATCCAGGGCTTCCTTCGCAGAGCCTCAGTCCAGCCCCGGCCACCCTGCTGCATCGCTCTGCTAATAATTGACGTTCTGCCGGCTCGAAATCGAACTGCTGGCTCCAAATCGAAGAGGAGACCTTCGGTCGGTCGTTTCGGCGGTGTCGGGAGACCCGCGCCGAACACGCGGCAGGTCGAGAGACTCGCGCCGAACTTTCGAATGCGCGCTGGCAACCCGCTCTTATTCGACTTCGATCGTCAGCGATGTTTCAGAAATGACTGGCCAGCGGCCGTCTTTCATTGCCTTCGCCCGGATGGTCACTTCCTGCTCTTTCTTTCGAGCGGCATCGGCCGAGACATGGATCTCGTAGACTGCTGATTTCTGACCGGGAACCAATGTGATTGAATTCCCTGTGAAAAGCCCCGGATTCACATCGTTGGGAACGATGGAAATCTCGATCGGATCTTTCAGTTCCGAGGCAATCGAGAGTGACAGTGGAATCTTGATTGTGCTTCCCGGAGCCGCTTTGATTTCCCCCGGTGCATGCGACAGCTTCATCAGCGCGCCCTCAGGAAGGATCCCGAATCGCAATTCCTGGCGTTGCAGCAGCGTACGAACATTTCCCTGGGGGTCTGGAATCTGTACCGCTCCGTTCAGGATCATGCGGCTCGTTTTCGTCGTTTCCATCCACTCTGGAACGAAGATGGGATACTCAACCCGCTTCGCATCAGGAGGGACGATGAATTCGTCGCTCGCCAGACCTTGTCGATGCCGCTGCTGCTTCGCGGTCATTTCCAGCGTAATCGGCCCCGTGTAACCTTCGAGCCGTTCGATCAGCATAGGGAACAGATAGGTACTGCCCCGATGAACCTTTCGGACGTCATCGAGTCCCTCGGGGGTCAGCTTGATCCGGGGCTTCATCGTCATCGCAATCGCTGTCGGTCCCGCCGTTCGAGTCACCATCTGGCCGCCCGGTTGAACGGTGGTGCTGATCGAACAGAGCGATGACTTTACCGCGGCGTCGGCTGCACAGGTCAGGTCAATCGTCAGTTCATTTTTCCCTTCGGGAATAACCTGGTTCTCCGGGGCTGTGACACCGGCTGGCAAACCTGTCAACGTAATTGGGATTGCTCCCTTGAATCCCCCTTTTCGCGTTGCTTTCAGTGCGAGTTTTCCCTGGGCTCCGGAAACGATATTGAGCAGAGGGGGCAGTGAAAGCTCCAGATCTTCTCGAGGAGCACTCACGGCCAGCCGGTAATTGGCCGCACGTGAACCACTCTTGCCGGAACGATCTGCGACGACGATTTTGTAAAGTCCGTCTGCCGGAACCGTCAGAGCAATCTCGGCATCTGTGGAACCGGGAGCATCGTCGTTTGTGGCAACCTGCTTGCCGTCGGGACCGAAAACGGTCAGTTCCAGGTCGAGTGGTGAATTCAGGCGACGGGCTTGAGCCGCAATCTCCCAGGTCTGTCCCTTGGTTAACATCACCGAATGCTGGTCCGAGCCAAATCGTTGTTCGATGGCACCAGTCACCGCCCCCGGAGCCGACAGGACGGACTCACCTGTTGCGGGCTTCACGAGTTCAGGAACGTCACTCACAAGGAGTTTGACGGGGGCGGCATTTCCCCATTCCGTCTGCACAGAATAGTCGATTGTCGCGGCATCGGCATTTGCTGGAAAAGCAACATCCCGCGTCACAGATTCGAGCTTCTCGCTTCCTGTGGCGAGGCCAATTCCGACGAATTCAACAGGCCGGGTCTGCCCTCGCTGTCCAGCGGCTGGATATGCTGCCAAGACACGGGGTGCGGCGGCAACCGTCAGCCGGTAGACATATGAACGGTCCCCGGCAAAATCGAGATCGTGCAGACTGATTTCGTAATTCACACCCGCCGTCGCCAGCATCGTTGTCGCAAAGTCACGGCCTTCCGTGTCAGCAATATCGAGAACAACTCGGCCAGATGGATCACGGACTCTGAGCATTCCGTGAAGCGGTGAACTGAGGCGGCGGGCGAAAATCTCAATCGTCACGGGACCTGTTTTTGCCACGGAGAACTGGTAACGGTCGATTTCTTCAATCCGGCGGATCTGTCCGGTCACTGTTACAGGGAGAGTGGGGAGTTGCTGAGCCCCTTTGCGTTTTGGATCTTCAGCAACTTCCGGCAGACCCCCGACATAAAACTGAGCGACGGGCGAAGCGCCATTGGCATTTGCGACCTGCCAACGCACCAGGCCCGGAGGGACATCAGCAGGGATCGTCAGTCTGGCCGGAAATTCTCGCGGCAGCGGCCAGGCGTATCCGCGAGCCTTGTAACCAAACCAGTATGGAGGCTCCGTTATCAGTACTCCCGTCGACTTGCCAAGAATCTCCAGCTTGATACGAGGATCATGAACCAGAATCTGCATGTCCGGGGTCCAGTCATATCCCCCGATCACCACATCGACAGTCGTCCCGGCTTTGGCTCCGGAAGGGAGCATGAAACCGATCTCAGGACTCAATTGAGCGAGTGATTGCGATGGTCCAGCGACGAGCGCCAGCAGCATTACCCACGGACCGATCGACTTCAGCGTTACCCGGATCATCTACGTCTTGCCCCGGCAGTTTTCAGGAAACAATTTTCAGTGCTTCGTCAAGCCTTCGCTTTCGGGATGATCTCTGGCGGCCGCGACTTTACACACGGACCGGGGCTTCCTTCGCAAAGCCTCAGTCCAGCCCCGGCCACCCCAAGCCTGGCATGACTACGCACTAGGCGATCAATCCCGGGATCAGCTTGCCACCGCTGACCAACGGAACAGGGCGCCCCAGCGGATCGTCGTATTCCTTGTCGGCATCGATTCCCAGCAATGTGTGAATCGTCCTCAGCAGGTCTGCGACGCTGACAGGATCATTCGTCGGATAGGCTGCCTGGGCATCGGTCGAACCGATGATCTGTCCCGGTTTGACGCCACCTCCGGCGAACAGAATGCACTGCGCCATGGACCAGTGATCGCGGCCCGCCTGCGCGTTGACGCGAGGCGTACGGCCCATTTCACCCATCATGACCACCAGAGTGCTGTCGAGCATCCCGCGTTGTTCCAGATCGGTGATCAACGCCGCAAACGCCTTGTCTGCGGGGGGAATCAAGTCTCCCTGCAGACTCGGGAAGCAGTTGAAATGAACGTCCCAGCCGGGAGCATCCACCCCGACAAAGCGGCACCCGGCTTCTATCAAGCGGCGGCCCAGCAGGGCACTCTGTCCAATCTGAGTCATCCCGTATGATTCACGGACGTTGACCGGTTCCGACTGGATATTGAAGGCACGTCTGGCTTCCGGTGAAGTGATCAGGTCGCGGGCCTTCTGGTAATAAGTTCCCATGGCTGCAGCACGCCCGGTGCGAGGATGTCGCTTCTCGAGCCCTGCCAGAAGTCGCTGGCGAAGTTCTGCCCGCTGGACGGACAACCCGTCGACCTGACCCAGGTCGCGGACTTCAAAGTCTGGCTGACTGGGATCGGCCTCGATCACAAACGGCGCATACTCAGCCCCGAAAAATCCGGGGCCTCCGGACGACATCGGATGAGGCATATTGATGTAAGGAGGAACCGTTCCACTGGACCCGAGTTCGCGCCCAACGATCGAACCGAGTGACGGATAGAGTTCGTTCGTGGGGATCGGATATTCACCGTCGGCAAAAGTCGGGCGACGCCCTGTCATGACGTAGTGATAACCGGTCGCGTGACCATTGTCGGTATGAGTGTGGCTGCGGACAATGGTGAACTTGTCGGTGATTTTGGCGCAGTCGCGGCAGTGTTCGGTAAAGATGACCCCAGGTGTTTTGGTCGGAATCGTCTGAAACGGCCCGCGGATTTCGACGGGAGCGTCTGGCTTGGGATCCCACATATCCTGCTGGGGTGGTCCCCCTTCGAGGAAGATGAAGATACAGCCTTTCGCTTTGACGTTTCGACGCTCGTTTTTGGCGTTCTCTTCAGCTCGCAGCAGTCCCGGTAACGTCAATCCGGCGAACATGCCGGTGGCACCTAGTTGCAAGGATTGACGACGAGTCACGCCATTGCACAATCGCTTGTGAGCACCTGGAAACTCAAATCGAAACATGGGCTGGTTCCTGTTCAGTCGTCGAAACTCTTCGGATCCCCACGGCCTT
>CAIWEX010001061.1 GCA_903911795.1 uncultured Schlesneria sp. | reverse complement strand
TCGCAGTTTTGCCATCCCGGTGGCAATAACGTCGTTGATGGAGGACGGCAGTTGATCAATCAGGGGAACGGGATCGTTGAGCACGCACATCCGCAGCACGGTCGGGTCCGCCGCTTCAAACGGCAGGTGGCCCGACAGCAACTCAAACGCAACAACAGCCAATGCGTATTGATCGGTACGTGCATCCTGCAGTTCGCCGCGCCACTGCTCGGGAGCCATATACGGATAAGTCCCGCACGTTTCCATCTGGACCTGGCTGACTCGCATGACACTCGTCCGGACTTCGGCTGCCAAACCAAAATCAACGAGTTGCACATCCGTCCCATCAGCCGTCAGCATGATGTTCTGCGGCTTGATGTCGCGATGAATGATCTGTCGTCCGTGTGCATAGTCCAGAGCCTGAGCGACCGGCATCAACAATCGAACCACTTCATCGAACGGCAACGCACCTTGTGAAGTGCGCGACTTGGAAGTTTTCGACGAAGCGGTGGTTTCGTTGGTTTCACCGTGACGCTGGATATAGGCCTTGCGATAAGCCGACAACGTGTCGCCGTCCAGATACTTCATGACAATGAAGAATCCGAATCGCGGGTCCTGGCCGAGCAGGTAGACCGGACAGATATGCTGATGCTGCAGATTATGGACGCGGTTAAACGTCTGCTTGACCCGCGCCATCTCATCGGGACTGCGTTGCAGTTCCGGTGGCAGCACCTTGATGACGACGGTTCGTTCCCCTGTCGGATCGTACGCCTGCCAGACTTCCCCCATTCCACCTCGTCTCAACTGACGCTTCAGTTGAAAGCCCCCGAGTTCCATTCCGGGTTCGAGCAACACAACCGGTTGTGACAACGCGGCTCGTTCGGCCCCCGTGTGAGATTCGGTCACTTGAAACGACGGTGACGACGCGATGTCACCCGAGTTATCAAATGCGGTTCCAGGTCCGGCATGCGAACCAAGTTCGTGCAGATCGGCCAGCAGGCTGTCATAAGTCGCCTTGTCGATCTCACCCGCCAGAAACTTATCCAGCAATTGTTGCTTGCGTCGAGACAAGCCAGGATCGCTCATCGCTTTAGCCCGAAGAGATGAATAGAGAAACGACACGGATAGAAATGATACGCGAACCGAACGCGAATTCCACTGCTGAGTTACCGAGCGGCCTCTGTTCGGCGCTGGCCTTCCGGCCGACTTTCGAACTTGCCGCGCGTTCGGCGCGGGTCTCCGACCCCGCCGCAACCCCCGACCGAAGGTCTCCTCTTCTCCCGGCCCCCAAGTCCCACGGTCGATAGCCCCCCCTGTCGCATCAAGCCAGGCCAATGCAAAAACGCCGGTTCAAAACGAACGATCCGTTCGCTCGCTCGGACTCCATCACCCCGCAATATCGATGACGTCTACGCGATCTACTCAATCGCCCTGTCTTACACGTTGCGTTTTGGCAGCAGCGGAATGTTGCCAATTGGCAACTCCCAGGAACCGTTGGCACAGGCGTTGAGAACGGTCCGGTATGGACGATTCGCCCGGCAAAGTCGCGTTAAGCTGGGGTGAGTTGTCCGGTCCGGCGAGAATCGCGTCCGCAGGGACTTCTACGGATTGTACGAGGAATTCCTGCATGTTTTCATTTCGCACGCGGCTTCGGTGATTTTTTTAATTTTAACTGAAGCTCGCGGTTGTGCTGGGCTTTATCATTACGGCATCGGTTCCTTTCACGAGGCACTCTGGCGATTAGCGCTGCAGATGTGATTCTGTCGTGAACTCGGAATCGTTCGGTCACACGGATGAATCGACGTATGCAATTCCCGTCGGGATGTTGTCGGGGTGCTTGCATACGACTGGCGAATACGTCTCTTGAGGGGATCGAACATGAGCAGAGGAATGGTTGGCGCATTGGTTGCGCTGGCGCTGGCCACTGCGGTAACACCGTCCGCGTCGGCCGGGTGCTACTGCGGAGCGGCAAGCTATCGCTGTTGTCCGACAGCGGTTTGTCAGCCGGCGGCGTGTTACACGACATGTCGCGTCGAACGACAGCAATGTCAGCGGACGGTCTACGAGTACGTTCAGGAAGCACAGCCCTACACCGTCTGTCGCACTGTCTACGAGACAGCGTACGAAGACGTGCAGTCGACTTGCTACCGCAACGTTGTTGAAACCGCGTATCGCGAACAGCAGTACCAGGTCGCCCATCAGGTGATCGAGACCGCCGATCGCGAAGAGCAGTACACGGTGATGCGACCCGTGAACGAGACGCATTATCGCGAATGCAATTACACCGTTCAGAAGCCGGTCTGGGAAGAATCGACACGCGAAGTCCGTCGCTGCGTTCAACGTCCGGTCACCGAAACGATCGAACGGGAATGCCGTCGCACGGTTGTTCGTAATGTCAGCGAAACGATCAACCAGGAACGTTGCTACACCGTGATGCAGCCTGTCACCACGTATCGCACCGTTCAGGAAGACTGCGGCAAGTGGACGGTACAGCGAGCCTGGAACCCCAGCTTCTGCTTCCCCGGATGTGTACGAGACGAATGTGGGAACTCACGCCTGGCCATGGTGCCTCGCGGGTTCTACACGCTGCGACCCGTCTGGTGCCCGAACATGGTTTGCCGACAGGTCCCCTGCACGACCTATCAGCCAGTCGTCTGCAAGCAAGTTGTTCCTGTCACTGTCTGTCGTCAGGTTCCCGAAACGATCGTCACCAAGGTTCCGGTTCAAGTCTGCCGGATCGTGAATGAAACCGTCGTGGAAAAGATTCCAGTCAAGACCTGCCGCATGGTCTGCGAACAAGTGACTCAGCGGATCCCTTACCAGGTCTGCAAGATGGTTCCGGAACAATGCACCCGTCGCGTTCCGATCCAGACGTGTCGAACCGTCACTGAAACCAAGACCTGCCGCATTCCTTACACGGTCTGCCGCCAGGAACCGTTCGTGGTGACCAAGCGAGTCGCTCGCTGCGTCCCTCGCGAAGAACAAGTTCAATGCACACGCATGGTGACGAAGTGCGTTCCTCGCGTGGAATCGTACGAAGTCTGCAAACTCGTTCCTCAAACGGTCTGTCCGACCGGGTGTGCAACGGGTGGATGTGCGACTGGCGGATGCGCCACAGGAAACTGCGGTGTTCCACAGGCCGCTCCACCAGCAGGTGTCGCACCAACGCCAATTCCAGAAAACCCACGACCGGAAACGGTCCCCTTCACCGGAGGCCCACGCGGCGCTGCCACGTGAAAGATTCGGTTAAGTCTTCTTGAACAGCTCAGGGACGCGTTCCATCGGAACGCGTCCCTGTTTCATTTGTGTCGAGCAGTTTTTTCAGATTGACCAATCAACGTAGACGGCAGTGAGATTTCTTTTGCGGCGACCCTGCTAACGCAAGTCAAACAGCGAAGCCAGTTGATCATCGACATGCGGCCAGGCCAGTGCCGTATAGCCTCCTGCGTTTTGCACTGGAGTCGTTGTCATGCCGATTCTCAAGACTCGTGACTGATCACCTTTCTTTTTGGGTTGCTGAAAGATGAATTGCGTAATCCCATGTGGAGGCATCTCTTTTCGAATTGGCAATTCAGCGATCATTTCCAGCGATGGAAGCTGATCCCCGACCCAATCGATTATCTCGCAGATCGCAAACCGCCCACCCTTATCGCTGTGATGGCCGATCACGCGAAACAGCGTCCATTTTCTGGACAACAGTCTGAATCCAATCATCTCACCAACCTGCCAGTCGTTCGCCTCCTTCACCGTACGAGGAATCCGTTTTGCGAGTGGTTGGGGAGAAAGTAGCTCGGCCCGCGTTTTGGCAAGCACGACTATACGCTTCGCGCGGTCTTTCGAATCGTCCCATCGTTTCAAGTCAGTGCCGTCATCAATGACCTGGAGAGCGGCTTGCTTCGTCCGTTCTTCAAGGCGACCAATCTTCCATTGTGCAGCAGCCAATGCGATCCAGAAGACCGGCATCTCGTCGGGATCGTTAAGAGACGATGCATATTCGGCCATCAACCGATCTGTGGCTTCGGAGGACGTAAGGCCATCGCCAATCAAGTCCCGGAAATCCCCTCGAAGATCGGCAGCCAGATCATCCGAGAAAATCGCAACGCCCCAGGCTCCCATGGAATCTCCTGACAGAGAACGAAGTGTAAGTACTGAATCGAGGTGCCGAGCCTACTCGAAAACGGGTGGGAGTCAAACTCGTGTCGCCAATGGAATTGCCTGGTGATGCGGCATTTTCAGGATGATGACAAATAGCTTCGAACCAGGATGCTTCGAACCAAGATGCAGTGAAAGCCGTTTCTTTCTCTGTCTGATCAGTGGAAATCAGCGGAGATGAGCGTTCCTCATGTCGATGTCTGGAGTCGATTTCGAACGTCCACCGCAATAAGCTGGGGCTGGTTCGTTTCATGGGAGCGGAGGATGGGACATACCCAGATCGCCAGAGTGTTAGGCGCCATCATGATCACAGCAATCATGAGCGGCTGCGTCGTCATGCCGTTCGTGCTCATGGAATTCTTATCACTTTCCGTCGGTGAGGGCATTTTTGTTGGAGGGATATTGGGTTACGTGTCTGGAGCATTTTGCGGTTACGCGTTGGGGACCGTCGTCTGTGGTCTGATTCACCTGTGCAAGCGAGTTGCGGGAATTCTCTGCAAGCCGCCAGTCCTGACGCACGAACAACTGCGACATAAGCGACAAATGTTGTTGAAATCCGGCAAATCATCATCCAAGTAGAGGGGCGCTGCCGAACATTCCGTGGCCGGTGAAAATTGAACCGGACGCTAGCGCGTTCCGGCTGATGGGGGTTGGTGTCTGACGCGGGTACGCAAGTGGCGCTTCATTTTGGTTGCTTGTGGATGCGAAGTTGCCGTCGGGAACGTGGGCTCTCGCGATTGAAATCCACCCGCGACTTCAAAACCGTTGTCGCGAGGTGGTAGACTTCATCGTGGCCGTGTGTTGGCGGAACTCCTGCGGATGCGGAATTCGATGACTCGACGATTGATGGGATGTCTGATCGCTTTTCTCCTTTTGAATCAGCCATGGCTCTCTGCTGCCGGGCCGGATTTCAACCAGGAAATTCTGCCGCTGCTCAAGAGTCGTTGTGTGGCCTGCCATGGACCGGCACGGCGAGAAGCAAATCTGAACCTGGCGCTGCCACCCGGAATCAAACGGGGTGGAAAGAACGGCCCGGTGGTTGTCGGGGGCGATCTGTCGCGCAGTCTGTTGTGGAAACGTGTCTCCGCAGGCGAAATGCCCGTCGATCATCCGTTGCCCGCCGAAGAACAGGATCTGCTGCGACGCTGGATTGTTGACGGGGCACATGGCCTGCCAGCAGACGTACCCGTGAAGCCGATTCGCGATGAGCATTGGGCCTTTCAACCACTCGCTCGCGTCCCCCTGCCGGTCGTTCCCGGTGAATCTCGATTGCTGACGCCGATCGATCATTTCATTGCCGACCGATTAAAGACCGCTGGATTGAAACTGTCGCCGGAAGCGAGTCGTGAGGTTTTGATCCGCCGTGTCTGTTTCGATCTGACAGGGTTGCCCCCGTCGCTCGAAGAGATCGATCGCTTCCTGAGCGATCAACGGCCCGATGCGTATGAGCAGATGGTCGAGCACTATCTGAACTCACGACAGTACGGAGAACGCTGGGGGAAGTACTGGCTCGACGCCGCAGGCTATGCAGACAGCAATGGCTACTTCGGTGCCGACACCGATCGGCCGCTCGCTTATCGGTATCGTGATTATGTCATCCGTTCGATCAATGCCGACAAACCCTGGGATCAGTTTATTCGCGAGCAACTGGCAGGGGATGAATTGTCGGGCTTTCGTACTGGGGGCGATGTTCGCCCTGAAATGGTGGAACTGCTGGAGGCTGTCCATTTCCTGCGAAACAGTCCGGACGGGACAGACAGCAGTGATGGCAATCCGGATGAAGTTCGAGCGGACAAGTACGCGGTCCTCGAAGGGACGCAGCAGATCATCGGTTCAGCATTGTTTGGCCTGACGGTCCAGTGTGCCCGCTGTCATGACCACAAGTTTGAACCATTCTCTCAACGTGACTACTATCGGCTGCAGGCTGTAATCTATCCAGCATTCAATATTGATCAGTGGGTTCTGCCGAAAAACCGTGAGATCTCCACCGCATCTGCCGCAGAGCTGGCGGCGTGGAACGCGGACGTCAAAGCGGTCGATCAGAAGATCGCTGCCCGGCGACAACAGTTTGCCGACTGGGCTCGACAGCATCGGCAGCGGGGACGTGAGTTGTTTGCAGACTCGTTTGATCCCGGTCGTCCGCTGGCAGAAACGTGGACGAATACGGTTCCCGGAGACACAGCGCCCGCGGGAGTCCCCGCAATCCAGGTAGATCAGAAGAGTGCTCCGGCGGCCGAGGCAACTCACGGGACGCTGCATCTCATCGAATCTGGGGCGGCGGGTGATCGAGCCCTGTCGACGAAGAAGACATTCGACTGGACTCCTGATGAAGTCGGTGGCTGGGTTCAGGCGACGTTTGATCTGGTGGCTGGAGGCGATACCGCGCCGTATGTCGGCTACTTCATCGCTCTGCGTGACTTCAATGATACGAAACCGACACTCAGCGGGGGCAATATTCTGCTGGATGGAGCGGCGGCAGGGCAGTCGGCGATTCATGTCGATTACCCCGGTGCCGACGATCAAGGCCGAGGCAAAATCGGGAAGAGCGGCTATGTCCCCGGTCGAAATTATGGTGTTCGCATCACCAATCTGGGCGAAGGAAAATACGAAGTCCGTCAGGTTGTCGATGGTGTTCCGGAAGAGGGAACCGTGACACTGACCGAAGCCGATCTACCCGAGGGGGCATTTGGTTTTGAATACTGCTGCGGTCGCAGCTTTGTTGTCGACAACGTGCTGATTGAACAGGGTCTGCCTGATTCGAAGCTGGATGCGGCTGAGCGGCAACTGGCCGACGAGCATCGGGCCAAGCGAAAGGAGTTGGATGCTGACATCAAAGCTCTGGAAGCGACTCGACCCAAACCGATTGGCCGATTGGCGGCTGTCAGTCAGCCAGCCGGAGCCTCTCCCGTCGTTCGGTTGCTGAATCGAGGCGAGTACAAGTCGCCGGGTGATGCGGTCACGCCGGGATCACCACTGGTGTTGTCCGATGAAACCAACCCGGCAGACTTTGTAACCGCACAATCGAAAGACATAGTTGCGACAGAAACGCCGGGTCCACGCCTGGCCTTCGCGAAATGGGTGACTCAGCCTGATTCTCGAGCGGCCGCGCTGTTGGCTCGCGTCACCGTGAATCGATGGTGGCAGCACCATTTCGGGACGGGAATCGTCGCGACCGCCGATAACCTCGGCTATTCCGGATCGTTGCCGAGTCATCCAGAATTACTGGACCTGCTGGCGGGTGAACTGATTCGTCAGAACTGGAGTGCGAAGGGGGTTCACCGCATGATCCTGCATTCGGCTGCTTATCGACAATCGAGTCGTCCGGTGGCAGCGGCCGATCAGAAAGACCCTGACGGTCGATTGCTGGCTCGGTTCCCCTTGCGGCGGCTCGACAGTGAATCGATCCGCGACGCGATGCTGGCCGCTTCGGGGGAATTGGACCCGGCGATGTTTGGCCCTTATGTTCCGACTCAGGTTGCCGGTGATGGCGATGTGTTTGTCGGCGAGTCGGTCCCGGGAAGCCTGCGGCGCAGCCTGTACCTGCAGCAACGCCGGACTCAAGTCGTCGGCCTGCTGGAAGTGTTCGATGCCCCGTCGATCGTCTTCAACTGTACGGCCCGTCCGCGAACGACAGTTCCGCTGCAATCGCTGAAACTTTTGAATTCCGAATTTGTGCGAGCTCGCGCCGCAGGATTGGCCCGGCGAGTTCGATCGTCGCCGGATATTTCTGAGGATCAGGCGATTACGAGAGCGTTCCGCATCACCTGGGGTCGCGGACCAACGGATGAAGAACAAGGGGCGGCGAAACGATTCCTGACCGAGCAAACGACGGAGTACACTGGGCGACCCAATGCAGCCGAAGCGGCCTGGGTCGATTTGTGCCAGATGCTGCTCGCCAGCAACGCGTTCCTTTACATTGAATAATCGGGACTGGTGAACATGTCATTCGATTTTGGACTTCATCGACGCGCATTCCTCGGACAATCCGTGGGTGGAGTCGGCCTGCTGGCTTTAACGCATCTATTGCAGCAGAACCGCGTCGAGGCGGCGTTGCGATCGCAGCGGCAGCCGCATCAATCGGCTTCGGCTGATGCCGTGATCTGCCTGTTTCAACATGGTGGCCCCAGTCAGATGGATCTGTTCGATCCCAAACCGGAACTGACGAAGCGAAACGGTCAGAAATATGACGG
>CAIWEX010001060.1 GCA_903911795.1 uncultured Schlesneria sp. | reverse complement strand
CCGATCTCTTCGCAACACCGTCTTCGCTGCTCATCTTCTTGCCGATGCTCATTGCACGTTGTTCCATTTCCGGGCGACCGAGAACTCGAAGAATACCGCTGGACAATTGTTTGGCGGTCAGACCTTTTCGCCGAAGGGTCTTTCCACCAACCCCCAATCGTTCAAGTTCGCTTCCCCAGAAGAATTGGTCCGAGACGTGCGCCACGATGATTGATGGTCGGCCTGCCAACAGTGTGGACTGCGTTGTTCCTGCTCCTCCGTGATGAATCACCAGACCGCACCGCGGAAAAACTTTCTTGTAAGGAGCGCGGCGCACAAGATAGATATTCGCGTTCGCAGAAATTGAGGGAAAGTCGCCCCAGGGTAGCTGGAGGATTGCACGACAACCTGCACGCCGGACTGCCTGCTCCCAAATCTCTGCCACTTCGGAGAGGTAGTCCTGGTTGTTGATTAACATGCTTCCAAAAGTCATGTAAACCGGCGGACTCCCGGCCGAGAGAAAATCGTCCAAGCCATCTGGTAAGTCGTCGGTCAAAAGATTGGCCGGTGGATTGAGAAAGCCACAGACGTGATGGCGTGACTCCCAATCCGGTGGTGGTTCACAAATTTGTGGGCTGACGGCAATCAGGTTGAGTTTATCGGCAGCCCAGGTTTGAATCATTACGTCCGTGTCTGGTGGAAGTCCTTCACGTGTTCGCAGTGAATTCACCCTCGGAAGAAAAATCCGATTCACCATTGTTCGTACCAATCGCCAGCCAAGCCCATAGGACCAACGCCCAATGTCCGGGATTCCAGGGGGACGAATCCACGACGAAGGGATGCAATTGTGAACGATATTGACGGTTGCCATCGGCACGCCGGATTTCTCTGCGGCCACACGCAACGGATAGACGAAAAAGTGCCCGATCACCACATCGTTTTCTTCGCACAACTTCACGGCGGCGGCATACATCGGTTCGACAACAGGATCGAACCCGTATTTCATGACCAGTTCGGCTTGTTTGATCGGATTGCCGAGTTCAATGATCCGTCGCCAGACCTTGTCCGCTTCTTCGGCAGATGGGATTTCAGGATTTGATACCGAAACCAGTTGGTAGCCGAATCGCTTCGCGAGTTCACTGTAGTCCCTGCCGATGTTGTCCGTCACAACCAGAGTTACCGTGTGACCCAACTTCACCAGTCCGGCCGCAAGTGCCGTGAATGGCTGGATGTCTCCTTCGCTTCCCCATGCTTGCAAACCGATTTTCATTTTGTCACTTCCTTGTGAAACTACATCCGCTTGGTAAATGATGCCTTCCCTTCGCCGTCCGTGAAGTAGTCGGGGATGCGGGAAACTTCAGAATATCCTTGTTTGCGGTAGAACTGACGGGTTCGCTCAAAGCTCGATTTGTCGCTCGTCTCGATTAACAGCAATCGACCGTTCGCCGTCTTAATCGCTTCCTCGACTGCGAGCAACATTCGAGAGCCAATCCCCTGACGATGGCGAGCGGCGTCTACGGCAATCATCAGCAACTCCCAAACCCTGTCTGTGAACTCTTTCGGACAAAAGTAGGCGATGCCAAGCAGCGTCCCGCTTTCGTCGTAGGTCAGGATTTGGTGGCCGCCGCCGATCTTCGTGGAATGATAGTCATCCAGCATTTCTTGAATGGCGTCCAACTCTTCCGTCTTGAATAGCCCGCTGCTGCCAGACAAGGCGACCAGTGACGGCGTGTCGGCAGGGACAACCGGACGGATCGAATAGGGCGGTGGTGAGGCAACCACTGGCGAACAGAGTTCAACGAGAAACCCATTGATGTCTCGAACGTAACCGACAGTCTGTCCCCACGGCTTCTGCTTCGGCTCCGCTATCGGCGTCGCACCAGCATCTACAGCTTTCTTGAAAGCAATCGCCACGTTTTCGGTGACGAAGGCAATTTCAACGGCTGGTGATGGTTCGTGAGGCTGGGATTGATGAAAGGACACGCCGTTGCTCTTGGCAAGTTCAACGCTGGCGAAGGCCAGTTTTGTTTCGCCAGTCGCCATCTCGCCGTATCCGCTTTCATGAACAAAGGCACGCTTCAGTCCGAAGGCAGACTCGTAAAAAGAAACCGCCCTTTCAACGTCTGAGACGTACAGAATTGTGTACCCAAACTTCATTGCTCGCTCCTTCGATTATCACTTCGTACTTTCATTTTCGCTTTCCTCTCCGCAGTAAACTCCCACCACGGCCTTGCAACTTCGCCGTCCATGAAGCGAACGACCGCAATGAACTGATCAAGAAGGCACGGGTCGAAGCGGCGTCCAGTCGTCCGACACAACTTCTCGAACACTGCATAGGGATCGCACCCGATCAAGTGGCTCGGCTGAAAGACCCCGGCGAGACGGAGGTAGCTCGCCGTCGCAGGGCCGACATTCGGCAGTTGCTTCAATTCGATGAAGTCAGACCGTTGCATGTTGGACAGCAACTCCATTTTGATTGACGATTGCTGCCGCTGCCTTTTTTGAACCATGATTCATGTTTTCCTCGACGACTCAACCAACATCTGTTGTTGACAGGGTGAAATTAACGGGTATACCGTTTTTAGTCGAGTAGGCAGGTTTTTCTGAGGTAGTCATGAAAAGCAGACCATTAAGCGGCAAGAACGCCAAATCACTCAAGCCTTGCCCGGTCGTCGAACAGCGATGTTTCGTTGAAGTGACACTGGAAGTCATCGGTGGAAAGTGGAAGCCGATGATTCTCTGGCATTTGACTCAAGGGATGAAGCGGTTTGGCGAACTGAAACGACTGATGCCCCAGGTCACGCAACAGATGCTTACGACGCACTTGAGGGAGTTGGAACGCCACGGCGCCATTCATCGGAAGGTCTATGCCGAAGTCCCGCCGAAAGTCGAGTATTCGGCGACAGAATTGGGCAAGAGTCTGTTGCCGATCTTGGAGTTGATGCACGAATGGGGCGAAAAGTTTGTCGAGGCCCACGAAGCGAAATAGTAGCAATCGCTTTTTTATGACCCGTCGACGCCTGACTGATCGTCGCCTTTCTCGTGTCCCTAGTCCTTGCAAGAGGTTCGTTTGACGGCGGGTTGACTAGACGTCTGAGGACGATGCGAATATTTGAGTTGCCATGAGAAAATGCAGCGTTGGTTCGCGGAGCGAACCACGACTTTCAGGCACCGGCGCCCACCTAAAATCGTTACCCGCGCTGGGTGGTCAGGAGTCCCACTGACGCGCCAGCGTTGCCGGGTTTGGACTTGAACTTACCCGCAAGTCCGAAGGGCATTCGCACTTTTTTGGGTGCAGCGTTGACAATACGAACGGGTTGGGCCATGGCCAATTTAATGTAGCGACTTGCGTCGAACTCCTTGTCCGTGTGTAGGCATTTTCGGTGCTATTCAGAGATCATACATTCGCGTGTGTTTCACACGACAGGGGAAAATAACTTTCCTTAGCCGTTGGTATTCTGCTCCAGGGGAAGAAATAATGCGTTCGCAACGACGTTGGTTGGCAGCCATGAAATGTTGCATAACTAATTTTTGAGTGGCAAACGACAGCTTGTTGAATTCACGTCAAATCAGCGAGGGGCCCATGACAGAATCTCAATCCAGAATTGGTATCGCACTTTCAGGGGGTGGAAATCGGGCGGCACTCTTCGCCATTGGGGCGCTGATGTACTTCGTCGACTCCGGTAAGAATCGATCGACATCTGCCATTTCTTCCGTCTCAGGTGGCACACTTGCCAATGGTTTTGTGGCTCAGTGCGGGGCGTTTGACCAGCAGACTCCAGAGAGCTTTCGTAATGAGTTGAAGCCTCTGATTCGCTGCATGGCGCGCAGCAGTCCCCTTTGGGGTTGGTGGGGTACCTGGCTGTACCTGCTTGTTGTTATTGCGGCCGTCGCGGGAGTCATTGGGGTTGGAGTGTATGCGCCGCTGGAACCATGGTTGCGGTGGCTCGTTGGCGTCGTGGGATTAGCGATCATCGAACGTGTGCTGGTTCGAAACCGGACGGTCATTGTCAGCTGGGCGTTTCGAGCGAAGCTGTATCATGGTACGGGTGGCGCAACGTTGCTGGCACAGTTACCGAAGTCGTCAGTTGACCATGTCTTCTGCGCAACGGATCTGCATGCCGGAGAACACGTCTACTTTTCCCGCAACTTTGTCTATTCGTACAGACATGGCGGCGGATCGCCAGGGTGTTT
>CAIWEX010001059.1 GCA_903911795.1 uncultured Schlesneria sp. | reverse complement strand
TCATTGGATCAACTTGATCACTGAAGTGCAGCTTGTACCGTCCGACTCCGATCTTGGGCTGGATCTGTTGGCCGTTATCAAGCCTTGATGAAGCGTTGAGCCAGCGAAGGGCCAGTTCAACCATCAACGCAATTGTGGAATTCCAACAATGGCGACGAGCTTTTGTGGCATTTGAATTTGACCGCCGTTGAGCGAGGTATATGCGCACCCGCGCCCAAACGATGCACCAATGATGTGGAGATCCGCCAATACCATCATCGCAGTCAATCTATCAAACCACGCAATTCGATTCCTCCTCGTAAAATTGGTGGGCCCTTTCGATCCAAGTATTGAAGCAGAACCTTCAATATCTTTTTGGGGGCAAATGCTCCACCAATTACTTGAAGATTTCCGAATCCTTCGATGGCAGCCTTAAAGGCACCACTGACTTCTTCGTAAGCGATCGAACCGGGGCGGAGGTAGTCCTCATCGAAGGCACGTCGTCTCAACAGGAATACGATGCAAAGGCAACTGTTGCGGAACAGGAACTTCGCATTCCCAGCTCGAAGTTCGCTCTCGAGCACCTGAAGGAGATACCGCGTCAGTTCACTACAGCGAGCTGTCGGGATGTCTCTGGTTCCATCTTCTCGATAACGAAGCATTTCACCAAATGCCTTCAGCCAATTGTTCTGTCCGTCAATGTCACCCTTGAGGCGGCGAAGGAGTATTAACGAAAACATAGCGATCTGTGCAGGGTCCCGTAGGCACCAGCCACAAGCAGCGAGTTCATGTTGTTCGAGCCTAGAACTCGCTTCCTGGATCCGTCTGGCCAGAAACTTCTGGAATTCCTCGTTTGCGGTGCCGGTGTAAGCGAGAGCACGAATCAGATCGGGCTTGGGTCGACGGCGAGCAGCCAGCACCGCTTCGACAGTAGCTTTCACAAAGACGTCGAGAACTTGTGAATTCACGGATGCGATTTGTCCATCCGAAGAAGCGGCGGTTTGCGATCCCTCTTCGTTCGCTGCAGCAACTCCAGAGCCGTCCTTCTGCCGAAGCCGAGAAATGACCCGTTCCAGATGCTCAGGCGTGGGATGTTTGAGGTTGAGGTATGCAAGGATCTCAGATTCGGCATTCGACCACAGCGACGAACTCGATGCACGCTTCAGAAGTTCTGGAAATAGTGTCGGAAGGTTTATCTCGAGCCATTTCTCGGGTGTTTCGGGTAGATCTTCCATTCGGTGCCATTCCATGAACACCTTGCGAGATCCGAAAAGCGACGCATCATCCGGAACGATCTCAACTCTCGCATTTCCTTGAGCAGGTTGTACCGAAACACTGAGCAGGATAGCAACGTTTCGGGGCAACTTCGTCGGGAATTCAGTTTTCACACGTCTTGCAGTCGGGTATTCATCGTGCCAAAGGGTCACCTCCAGTGTGTTACTTCCCGCAAGCGCCTGTAATCCCTGTACCGGTTTTGGGCGTTGCCACAGCTTTCCGCCATCGACATACGAATCACTGTCATTCAGCAACGGCAGCCAGTCTGG
>CAIWEX010001058.1 GCA_903911795.1 uncultured Schlesneria sp. | reverse complement strand
ATCTCGGGCTGGATGGCCCAGTCTTCCTCGAAGGTGGACGGAAACTCCACGAAATCACGAGGTGTGGCGGTCCCGGAAACCGTCGGATAGGTCACATCGGAAAACAGGCCGTGCAGCGCATGACCCATCTCGTGAAACAGAGTCGTCACGTTGTCAAAACTGATGAGTGCCGGTTCTCCCTTCGCGGGGCGAGGGATGTTGAGGCAATTGACAATCACCGGCTTTTCATGCAGTAACTTCGACTGATCCACGAAGGAACTCATCCAGGCTCCGCCGCGTTTGGTATCGCGCTTGAAGTAGTCTGCGTAGAACAGTCCAATCTGCGACCCGTCTCGATCGAGGACGTCAAACACTCGAACGTCTGCATGGTAGACCGGCAAGTCTTTTCGTTCGCGAAAGGAAATTCCGTAGAGCTTGTTCATCGTAAAGAAGACGCCATTCTTCAGGACGGAATCCAACTCGAAGTAGGGACGGACCGCCCCTTCATCAATCGCAAACCGAGCCTTGCGGACCTTCTCGGCGTAATACTCCCAATCCCACGGGGCGAGTTCATGGCTCTCGCCGCACTCCTTGATCATGGCCTCCAGGTCCCGCGATTCCTGTTTGACGCGTTCCAGGACTCCGGGGACGAGGTCCGTCAGCAGTTTGCGAGCGGCGGCAGGAGTCTTCGCCATTTGATTCTGCAGCTTATAGGCCGCATGGTTGTCATAGCCCAGGACTTTCGCTCGCTCGGCTCGCAGTTGAGCGATTTCCAGAACGAGTCCGCGATTATCAATTCCGCCATTGCGGCCCAGGCCTCGATCGGCCGAAGCTTCCCAGACTCGCCGGCGCAGAGCTCGATTGTTGAGCGAGGTGAGGACCGGTACGCGAGTGGTGTTCGAAATCTGCAGCAGATATTTCCCGGTCAGACCACGCCCCTTGGCGTCTTCGGCTGCAGCGGCGATTTCTGCTGCCGACAGGCCATCGAGTTCCTCGGCCTTATCGACAACAACAGCCCGCTCTTTGGCGATCGCCAGCAGATTCTCTTCAAACTTCGTTTCGAGTTTCGACAGTTGTTCGTTCAGCGATCGAATTCGCCCCTGGTCCTGATCGCTGAGTCTGGCCCCCGCCCGCAGGAAGCTTTCGTAACGCTGCTTCAGGACTTCGGACTGTTCTTCCGAAAGTCCGAGTGCCTCTTTCTTCTGCCAGATCTTTTCGACACGTTGAAACAGTCGGCGATTCAGCAGGATGTTGTCCCAATGAGCCGCCTTCAATGGAGCGAGTTCGGTTTCGATCTTCTGCAGTGCCTCGTTCTTCTCGGCAGAAGTCAGATTGGAAAAGACATTGTCAACGCGAGTCAGCAGGACTCCAGATCGCTCCATGGTTTCAATGGTATTTTCGAACGTGGGAGCGTCTGCCTGGCTGGCGATCGAATTCATCTCGTCAAGCTGCTGCTTCATCCCGAACGCAAACGTCGGCAGGAAGTAATCTGTTCGAAACTTGTCGAATGCCGGAGCGTGCAGCGGCAGGGGACTTGGAGCAGCAAACGGATTATCGGCCGGTAACGTAGCGGGCTTTTCGGGTGCATCAACTGCGGCGACGTTGGACATGCTCGACCAGAAACTGAAGCTGACGCCAAGAATCATCGCCGTGGCGAGTTTCCTGAGTCGTTGTGAATGATTCAATGTCAGGGGAAATTTCACGATGACTTCTCTTTGATAACGAGGAACTCGCTCAAGGGTTTCGCCCCGACATGCGAGTTGTGAATTTTGCTCCGATAATAGTGTTGTCGTGTCACCAATACGAGGACAGTAATGCAGAACGCATTCAAAATACAGTTTCCTCTGATCGCCTTTGTGATAGTCGTGGTTCGCTCCGCGAACCAACGCTTCCTGTTTCACAAGACGCCACTTCACGGGGTGCGATGCGTACTTCGCAATCGGCATTGTTTCTCGGAAGACTTCGATGCGAACATTGATCGAATCCTGTTGGCTCCCAATTGGAAATCTGCTAAATGTGCCGTCCGCTGCCGACCAATCCGTGACTGAAGGACCGCACGGTGATCGGTCGATGTCAGCGAACTTTATCTCACGATGATGACTCGTCGTCATGAGTCAGGGCCGATCCCATGATGGTGAAGGAGCACCATGGATACCGTGAATACGACATCTTGCGAACAACGTGAACAGACAACAGTGGCTTCCGGGCGACGACCGATTCCGCTCGGACGCCGATGTCTGTATGCAATGATTCCACTGCTTCTGCTGCTGACGGTCGGCGAAGTCATCGCCAGAGTATTGGTTTCTGATGATGTGACTCATCCAGGGCGCTTCGACCAGATTGAACAGATCATTGTCTATCTGGGTAACAAACCGGGGCAAAGTATCTTTGAACCTGATCCTGATTGTTTCTGGCGACTGAGGCCTGATGTGATCCTGCCACCGGATCGCGGGCCCAGTTGGAGTGGTCGGATGTCGAACAGTCACGGCATGCGCAGCCGCGAAGTTTCGGTGGAAGAATCCCGAAATCGCTTGCGAGTTCTCTGTTTTGGCGACAGTTCCACATTTGCCTTCGGAGTCCCCTTTGCAGATGCCTGGCCAAATCAGTTGCAGCGCCTGTTCGATGTGGAAACTCCCGATGACGTGGAAGTCCTCAACGCGGGGATCCCAGGTCAGACGAGTTACCAGGGACGCCAGCGATTGAAACGTGAGCTCGAAAAGTGGAAACCTCAACTGGCCGTCATCACTTTCGGAAACAACGATGGTTGGCGATGGGATGGGCTGAGCGATCAGGAGCATGCCCGCAGGATGATGATCGCACGAATGTGCTCAAGCGTGAATGCCAGTCACGCGCTGCGGTGGCTGATTTCACTGCGACAGCAGGCGGTCCAACAGCAATCAGCAGAAGTTCAGATCGAATGGGCGAAGCAGGCCACCGTCAGTTACTTTGATCCGAATACCAAATGGCGGCCTCGCGTCGACGTCACGGAATTCGCTGCAAACCTTCGAGCAATGATCGGCGAATGCCAGAATTTCGGTTGCCGCCCGATTCTCGTTGTCTGGCCGGATCGGCGGCAACTTCAAAATCAGCCGACCTGGCGACCTGCCTATCAGGACGCCATGCGACAGGTTGCGCAGGAGGCAGATGTCACGTGCCTGGACCTGGTCCCTTTATTTGAAAGCGGTGGACAGTGGGCCGTGGAGCGATTCCTGCCCAACGATGTGGTACACCTTGATCAGGCTGGAAACGAGGTCGTCAGCGATGCCGTTGCACACCTGATTCGAAAAGCGATACCGAATTGAAGATCGACCCATCGCTGTAAGTCGAAGCTGTCTGTGAAGTCAATGCCGCTCCGAAAGGCGATCACCCAGTTGAACATGGGATTTATCACAAACGATCTGTCGGCCAGCGGCTTGCAACTCTGATCCGCTTTTTGATCACGGCTACGGTTTACCACGGAGGTCACGGAGGGGCACAGAGGTTCATTCAGAGATGCTAAAATGCAGGCAAGAGCATGCGAGGACATGATTGTGATCTTCGCCATGCCATTTCCACGAAATTCTCTGGCTTTCAAAACTCTCTGATTTTCTCTGTGCTTCTCCGTGGCCTCCGTGGTAAAGCCTCTTGAGTTGCCGTCGGCCCTGAATCCGAGGCTTCGGGCTCGAAACTGGGCGGGGGCTCGCCTACAATTGGGAACTTTGCTACGCCCAGAAATCCTCGAGATTGACGTAACTGCGATGGAAATCGTTCCATATCCTCACCCGGCCTTGCGCTGGAAGTCAAAGCCTGTCCGTGAAATCAATGCCGAACTCCGTCGCGTTGTCGAGGAGATGTTCGAGTTGATGTATACGGCCAAAGGGATCGGGCTGGCTGCCAATCAGGTTGCTTTGCCGTACCGAGTCTTCATCCTGAACCTCGCGGCCGATAAGGACGTGAAAGAGGAAGAGATCGTCTTTATCAATCCGGAAATCATCCGGCGCAAAGGGACCACCGAAGGCGAAGAAGGTTGCCTGAGTTTTCCGGGGATGTACGGGAATGTCAAACGGGCAGCCAAGATCGCCGTCGAAGCATTTAACCTGAAAGGGGAATGCTTCGAATATGCACTGGATGACCTCGCGTCGCGCGCTGTCCAGCACGAAACAGACCATCTGGATGGCGTGCTGTTTATTGATCGCCTGACCGATGGTTCTCGCCGTGACCTGTCTCCCGTGATTGCGGACTTCGAAGCTCAGTATCGTCGCTGGCAGGCCGAAGGCCGATATCCGTCGGATGACGCCATTCGCGAAGAGCTGGCTCGTCTGGAACCGAAGTAACTTTCTGACCGAATCGTTTGTCGCACTGACGTGATTCTCGATCTCTAAAGGTGAATCCCTCTTGTCGATCCGGATTGCTTATTTCGGGACAGGGAATCTTGCCATTCCCGCGTTTCTGACGCTGCTCGATTCCAAACACCAGATCGTTGGCCTGGTGACTCAGCCCGATCGAGTCGGGCGGGGGCACCATCAGCATATCAACCCGCTCAAGCAGGCGGCTGTGGAACGGGCTGTCACGGTTCTGCAACCGGAATCGATCAAGGCTGCGGAGGCTGTCGAAGGACTGCGGCAACTGGGGGCTGATCTGTTCGTGGTCGCGGCTTATGGGCAGATGCTGTCAACGGATGTGCTGGCAGTTCCGCGTCTGGGAACGATCAACATCCATGCGTCACTGCTGCCGAAATACCGGGGTGCCACACCGATTCATGCCGCCATTCTGAACGGGGATTTAGAAACAGGCGTGACGATTATTCAGATTGAGCCCAAGATGGACGCGGGGCCGATGCTGGGTGTCGTGCGAACCCCTATTCAACCTGAGGAAACGACCGGTCAGCTCGAAGAGCGATTGTCACAGATTGCCGTCCCCCTCGTGCTGGATGTGATCGACCAAATTGAAGCCGGAACTGTAACGGCGGTGACGCAGGACCCGAATCAGGTGACTCGCGTCCGCAAGCTGGCCAAGCCCGATGGTCGGATCGACTGGTCGCGATCAGCCGATGAAGTCGAACGTCATGTGCGGGGAATGCAGCCTTGGCCCGGCCCGTTTACGGAACTGCATCAGTTAGGACGCCCGGCTCAGCGGATCCAGATTCCGTCGGTGCGAATCGTCGCGCGGGAATCGTCTGGCAGCGAACGCCCTGGGGACGTATTGTTAATCAACCCGGACGAGATCCTTGTACAATGCGGTGACAACGCCGTGCAGATCGTGCAACTGCAACCGGATGGCAAACGTCCGATGGCAGCACCAGAATTCCTGCGAGGTCGCAAGTTGTCGCGAGGGGATCGGTTTGAATAGTGTTGGTGGTGGGGAATGCGCGGCGTTTGCGATGGGAAGAATGGGGATCATGATTCCTGTGGTGCGCTGACCGTTTCGATGTCATTATTCCCATAATTTGCCTTGCTCCCATTTCCTGGTGCAGTTGACGAATGGACACACCCCATGACTGCTGCCGAAGACCGTCCGACGTTATTGCAGGAACGCTTGATGCAGGGTCCGTCACCCGTCCCAAGCGAACCGCATGTCGTCCCAGCTTTGCCCATCTGTGCCCGCGAACTGATCGTTTTGCCGTTCCTGATCGTCGTCAGTGACATCACCATTTTCCGTGGACAAGGCTTCGCGGGAATTGGGTTTCTGCTGGTGGTTGTTCCGCTGTTGCTAGCGCTCGGAATCGTCCCTCGAAAGTTTGATTCCAGTATCTGGATGCTCGCTCCCCTGCTGGCCCTGACATCGATCCGGCTGTTCTGGTGCGGGTCTGAAGCGGCAGTCGTGGCAGGATTTGTGCTACTGTGTGGTTATGCGATGGGGTTATCGGGGTTACGTCCCCATGTCCTGCAGGGGGCCGTTTTCACTGCACATCTGGTGTCCGCGGGACATCGAGGCCTGCATCTTTATTCGCAAGCACTGGCCCGATTCAGCCCTGGGATTTTGCGTTCCAATGCCATTTCGGTGATTCTGCCGGCAATCACACTGGTGGTCTTCGGGGCGATCTTCATTATGGCCAACCCGGATCTCGTGATTTCATTCGGGACTGGAATGACGCAGTTCATCGAGTTCCTTCAAAGTCTGTTTCGCGATATCGAGCCGTTGGAAATCGTCTTCTGCATCGCAGCCGGCTGGATCTCGGTCGGCTTGCTGCGGCCTGAGGTGAAGCAAGTCGTCGCCACCGACGATACTCCATCGCCTGCGATTGTTCCGGCACCTTCGCCGCTGTACGAAGCCTATCGGAACACCTTAGCGATGGTGATCGGATTGTTCGGGGTCTATCTGGTTTTTGAATTCCAGACACTCTGGTTCCGGGTCTTTCCCAAAGGGTTTCATTATTCCGGGTATGCCCACGAAGGAGCGGCCTGGCTGACCGTGGCACTCGCGCTGGCGACGCTATT
>CAIWEX010001057.1 GCA_903911795.1 uncultured Schlesneria sp. | reverse complement strand
TGGTTCTCGCCGCTTTGGAGAAATGTCTTTTAGATCAAGGACTTACGGTAATTCCAGGTGCTGGAGTCGGGGCTGCGAATGCCGCCTATCGAACCCTGTAGGCCGACCGGAAATGGGGCAATTCATCCATCAGTGGCAAAAATGCCTCAAGGAATTGTCGGTAGTACTTCCCGAAATGCCGTGACGACCGTGTTCAATTGGAGGGAATCCACTTGACGTTTCCGATGCGTGAACGGTACGCTCGCTATACTTTGGTTGACCTGCCGTGCTTGATCCGCCTGAATCTCCTGCGATTCGACCTGCCTGCTGAAGTAGTTCGTAACGAAACCCTGTGAAAAATCAATTTAACGTTGGCGGATTGTCCGCTGATGGTTGTCCTGCTGGAAATCAGTTTTCGAGCTGAATCGTTTCTGACCTGAATGTGCTCGATCTCCTTTACCTGTTTCGAGTGGAGTTTTCGTCATGCAGAATTGCAATCCTGACCACTTCCGACGGCTGAGCCGACGTGGTTTTCTTTCTGTCGGTGCTCTCGCTGGTGCCGGATTGACGTTGCCCGAACTGCTCCGGTCGCAGTCGGCCTACGGCGATCTGAAGGATTACAAGAACTTCGAAGGGACTGCGAAGTCCGTCATTCACATTTACCTCCCCGGCGGGATGGCTCACCAGGAATCGTTCGATCCCAAGCCAAATGCTCCGATCGAATACCGTGGTGAGATGAAGCAGGTTGCCACCAAGATCAGTGGCGAACTGTTCGGCGAAACCCTTGCCAAGACGGCAGAAATCGCTGACAAGCTGACCGTGATCCGATCCATGACCCACGGTGAAGCCGCCCACGAACGTGGCACACACAACATGTTTACTGGCTATCGCCCCAGCCCTGCCTTGCAGTACCCCTGCATCGGCTCGGTCGTCAGCCACGAATATGGTCCCCGAAACAACCTGCCACCATACGTTTGCATTCCCAACATGCCAAACGAATACGCTGGCAGTGGCTACCTGAGCTCGGCATTCGCCCCATTCAGCCTCGGCAGCGATCCAGCTGCAGGTGGCTTCAAAGTTCGTGACCTCGATCTGCCAGGTGGCGTCGATGACAGCCGGTTTGCAACCCGTCGTTCTGCTCTGGAAGCGATCAATGCTCACTTCCAGAAGAAGGAAAAGTCAGACGACCTGAACGCCATGAACACATTTTACGATCGAGCCTACAGCTTGATCAGTGCTCCTGAAGCACGTCAGGCGTTTGATCTCGAAAAAGAATCGGCTGCTATTCGCGATGAATACGGCCGTAACACCGCCGGTGCCCGCATGCTGCTGGCCCGCCGCCTTGTTCAAGCAGGCGTTCGCCTGGTGAACCTGACCTACGGTGGCTGGGACATGCACAACGCCATCGTCGGCGGCTTCAAGAATCAGATGCCTGCCTTCGATCAAGCGTTCTCGACGCTGATCAAGGATCTGGATCGCAGCGGAATGCTGAAGGATACGCTGGTCATGGTTTCGTCCGAATTCGGCCGAACTCCAAAGATCAACGCTCAGGCTGGTCGTGATCACTATCCAAAGGTCTTCAGCGTCGTTCTGGCCGGGGGCGGAATCAAGGGTGGCTACATCCATGGTTCGTCGAACTCAACCGCCTCGGAACCTGAAGAACTGGCGATGGGTCCTGAAGACCTGTTCACCACGGTCTACCACTGCCTGGGGATTGTGGCCGATAAGGAACTGATGGCTCCTGGCGATCGTCCGATCGAAATCGTCGACGGCGGCAAGGTCATCAAGGAACTGCTGGCCTGATTCTAAAACGATGCCGTGGCAGTGTTGCTGCCACATGATTTGAAATCTGACACGGATGGTCGGGACTCCCGACCATCCGTGTTCTGCAAAATGCTCACTGCTTGCCGAACTCCTTCCCAATTCAACGTCGTTTGCTGTCGCGTCGATCATCGCCCGATGTCACGCGGCCAAGGGGGCACAATGACGGTACGACCGTTCGCTCATTTCGCTATCGCTCTGCTCGCTGTTGTCGCTGCCGCAAACTCGGCATTGGCGGCCAGCCCTGTCCTGTCCAACATCATTCCGCGTGGTGGACAACGAGGGACCGAAGTTGAAGTCGTCTTCAACGGCCAGCGTCTGGACGATGCACAGCAGCTGGTGATCTACGAACCGGGGATTGAAGTCGCCGAGTTCGCTGTCGCCAGTCCGACTCAGGTGAAAGCCAAGCTGAAGATCGCTGCAGACTGCGTCTTGGGAACGAAGCACATTCGAATCCGCAGTGCGACGGGTATTTCCGATCTGCGAACATTCCGCGTTGGGGCACTTCCCAGCGTTGCCGAGAAAGAGCCCAACAGCGAATTCGCTAACCCGCAAGTGATCGCCAACAACGTCACCACGGAAGGCATCATTCAGAATGAAGACGTCGATTACTACGTGATCGAAGCCAAAAAAGGCGATCGGATTACGGCCGAAGTGGAAGGGATTCGACTGGGGGACACGATGTTCGACCCCTACGTCGCAATCATGAACGAAGCTCGATTCGAGCTCGCGACCAGTGACGATGCCGCGTTGATCTGGCAGGACTGCGTTGCTTCGATCATCGCACCTGCCGATGGCAAATACCTCATCCAGATTCGCGAAAGCAGCTATGGCGGCAATGGCGCCTGCCATTATCGTTGTCACATTGGGAGTTTCCCCCGCCCCTTGGCGATCGTTCCCGCAGGTGGCAAGCCTGGAACTAAAGTTGCCGTGAAGTTCCTCGGCGACGTCTTAGGTGAATTCACACGCGAGTTTGATCTTCCCGCTGGCGGACCTGACTACGAAATCTTCCCACAGGACGACAAAGGGATCGCTCCTTCGGGAATGCAGTTCCGGTTGACCAGTCACGACAACGTCGTCGAAGTCGAACCGAATGAAACCATCCAGACCGCCACCAAGGGGGCGGCGACGGCAGCATTCAACGGGGTGCTTTTGACCAAGACGGATGTGGACTATTTTGGGTTCACCGCGACCAAAGGCCAGACTCTTGACATCAATGTCTTCGCTCGCCGAATTCGTTCGGAACTCGACCCGCTTCTGATCATCTACAATGCTCAAGGCGGGGCGATCGCCAGCAATGACGATGCAAATGGGACACCAGACAGCTACTTGCGGTTTGCCGTCCCAGCCGATGGCGAGTACTTCCTGGAAGTGCGCGATCATCTGCGACGTGGTGGAGACGCTTTCCACTACCGCATTGAACTGACCGCGGTTGTTCCAACGCTGGCGCTAGGAGTCAATGAGTTCGTTCAGTACGTCGAACCACACATGGCCATTCCCCAGGGAAATCGCTTCCCGTTGCTGATTAATGCAAGCCGTCAGGGTTTCGGCGGTCCGCTGGTCTTCAAGGGCGAAAACTTGCCTGCGGGTGTCGTTGTGGAATCCTTCGGGATGTCGGCCGACCAGAACGTTGCACAGGTGATCCTGGCTGCCGCACCCGATGCGGCGGTTGGCGGCACACTGGGACAATTGGTGGCGACTCTGGAAGACGCCATGAATCCGACGCCACCGAGCGGACAAGTGCGTCTGCCAACCGTACTCGTCCGAGGACAAAACAATACCCCGTTCTGGTCCGAACGAACCTCAGCACTCGCTATGGCCGTCACGCAAAAGGCCCCGTTCACACTGCAGATCGTTGAGCCCAAAGTGCCCGTCGTTCAGGGTGGTCAGATGGGATTGAAAGTTGTTTGCACTCGTGAGGGTGACTTCAAGGCACCGATCAAGATCGAACTGTTGCTCAATCCCAATGGTCTGAATTCCAGCCGCGAAATCTCGATCCCCGAAGGCCAGAACGAAGCCATCATCCAGTTGAATGCTGCGGGCAATGCACAGGTGAAAGAACACAAGATCGCCGTTCGTGGTGAGGCCACAGTTGGTAATGGACCGATCATGGTTTGCTCGCCCTTCGCAAATCTGCGGATCGCTGAATCCTATTTGAAGTTCACCTATGAATCGGCCGCGGTCGAACTGGGAGCCGAGACCGAACTGGTGGTCAAGGTCGAAGCGACCAAGCCATTCGAAGGAAATGCGACCGTTCAATTGCTGGGACTTCCCAACAAGGTCACAACGACTCCTTCCGAATTCAACAAGGATGCGAAAGAACTTGTCTTCAAAGTGAAGGCTGAAGCCGACGCCAACCCGGGCAATAACAAGAGCTTGTTCTGCCAGGTCGTGATCACCGAGAACGGCGAGCCAGTCATCCATAATCTTGGGACCGGACAGATTCGCGTCGACAAGCCGCTTCCGCCAAAGGTTGCTCCAATGCCAGTGGCTCAGGGACAACCCGCCCCGGCACCTCAACCCGCTCCTGTTCAGGCCAAGCGGTTGACTCGGCTGGAACAATTGCGGCTCGAACAGAAACAACGCCTCGAAGGTCAGAATGGTGCGGCACCAGCCGAAGCCAAACCTGCTGGCGGGAATTGAACGCCTGTCGTAATGTGATGAACTGGTGCGTTCTGAAGACTGTACGCACGCAAATGAGATGTGACGAAGATTGCTGCGGTGAATAAATCTCGCAGAGCCAGAGAAGGACAGTGAAAATGTCGCGGATGCTGAATTCAGTTTTGACGCTGACCCTGTGTTGCCTGATGGGGTTCTCATTGACGGGGATCGCTTCGGCGCAATCACCGCTCGTGCAACTGACCGTTTACCCTGCAGACATCAATCTGACGACCAACAAGGATCGGCAATTGGTTGTCGTTCAGGCCGTCCATGCGGACGGCATCACCCGTGACGTCAGTAAAGAAGCGGCAATGACAATTGCCAATCCTGCCATCTGCCGACGCGATGGAACGACTTTCTATCCGATGGCGGATGGAGCGACTGAGCTGAAAGTCGAATTTGGCGGCAAGATGCTGACGGTCCCGGTCAAAGTCGAGAAGGCCGCCGAAACCCGTGCAATCAGTTTCAAGCTCGACGTCATGCCTGTCTGGATGAAGACCGGCTGTAACACGGGAAGTTGCCACGGGGCAGCTCGTGGTAAGGATGGCTTCCGGCTATCGCTCTTCGGATTCGATCCCGATGGAGACTACTTGCGTATTACCCGCGAAATGCCCGGTCGCCGTATCGATTTCGCGGTTCCTGAGTCCAGCCTGATGATCGAAAAATCAATCGGCGTGGTTCCTCATACCGGTGGCAAGCGATTCGAAAAGGATTCGGAATATGCGAAGACAGTCAACGACTGGATCAACGCCGGATGCCCCCGTGATCCCGCAGATGTTGCGACCTGTATCGGTCTTGAGCTCTACCCCCTCGATGGCGTGCTGGACGGCCAAGGAGCCACACAACAAGTGACGGCTCGTGCCAAGTACTCCGACGGGTCTGATCGCGACGTCACAAACTTGGCTCTGTATCTCTCCAACAACGATACGTCGGCTTCAATTACTCCGGACGGCATGATCACCGCGGGTGCTCGTGGCGAAGCCTTTGTCATGGCTCGCTTTTCCACGTTCACCGTGGGCTCACACTTTGTTGTGCTTCCCAAGGGGTTGGTCTACGAAGACAAGCCAAAGGCTCAGATCAATTACATCGATGAACTGGTCAACTTGAAGCTCAAGAAGCTGCGGATTGAACCTTCGGGCAAATCGGCCGACGAAGCCTTTCTGCGTCGGCTGTACGTGGATCTGGTCGGCAGCGTCCCCACCGAAGAGGAATACACCCGGTTCATGACCAGCACGGATCCCGCCAAGCGAGACAAGCTGATTGACGAACTGCTGGGTCGTAAAGAATTCACCGAAGTCTGGGTGAGCAAATGGGCCGAATGGCTGATGATGCGATCCTCCAATCAGACCAGCCTGAAGTCGATCACCCTCTATTACACGTGGTTGAGCGAGCAGATCGCCGACAACGTTCCACTCGACAAGATGGTCCGGGAAATTCTCGGGGCAAACGGTGGTACGTTCAAGAACCCACCGACGAACTTCTATCAGATTGAACCTGATCGGCTGAAGGTCGCTGAGAACGTCGCCCAGATCTTCATGGGGATGCGAACCCAGTGTGCTCAGTGCCACAACCATCCGTTCGATCGCTGGACGATGGATGACTACTACAGTTTCGCCGCTTTCTTCTCACAGATCGGCCGTAAGACGGGTGAAGACTATCGTGAACAGATCGTCTTCAACTCAGGTGGCGGTGAAGTCAATCACCTGGTGGGTGGTCGAGTCATGCCGCCAGTCTTCTTGGGTGGTGGCCCTGCTGATGTGGCAGGTAAGGATCGTCGAGTCGTCCTCGCGGACTGGTTGGCCTCGCCCAAGAATCCGTATTTCGCACAGAACTTTGTGAACCGGATCTGGCACCACTTCTTCAACATCGGGATCGTTGAACCTGTGGATGACGTGCGAGTCAGTAACCCTGCTTCAAATTCGCCATTGCTGGCTGAGCTGGCCAAGCGATTTACAGAATCTAACTACGATTTCAAGGGCCTCGTCCGAGACATCTGTCGGTCCGAAGCCTATCAGCGTTCGACCGAAAAGAACGCAACGAATGCGACCGACGAACGCAATTTTGCTTCGCAGACCCTGCGACGCATCAAGGCGGAATCGATGCTCGACATCATCAGCCAGGTCACCAGTACCAAGGACAAGTTCCCCCGGTTGCCGTTGGGTGCTCGTGCTGTTCAGATCGCCGATGGAGCGACCAGCACCTACTTCCTGACGACGTTCGGGCGAGCCACGCGTGAAACGGCCTGCTCGTGCGAAGTGAAGATGGAACCGACGCTTTCCCAGGCTCTTCACTTGATGAATGGTGACACCACCAACAGCAAGATCCAGCAGGGTGGATTGATCGCCGCCATGTTGAAGGAAAAGGTGCCGCCAGAGCAGATCGTTGAAAAGATGTACGTTCGCGCATTAAGTCGAAAGCCAACTGCTGAAGAAGCCGCTGCTTTGAAGCCACTGTTCGTTGAAGGAAGCGATCCGAAGCCTGCTTTGGACGACATCTTCTGGGCACTGCTTAACAGCCGCGAATTCCTGTTCAATCACTAGTCCTCAACAAAGTTCGCAACAATTCATCCTCACCTCCGCCGTGACTTGTTCCGGCGGGGGTGAAGAGAAATGCCGGTACTTTCAGTGATCGGGAATCGCTGAAAGTCGGTCTGCCGAAATCGCTGGAGTGAATCGATGAGCCGATTGGTCGCTTGCCTGCTGCTTCTGTCCGTCAGTGGTTCCGTGCTTGCCCAGGAAAAGGCCGCGGCACCTGCCAAGGAAGAAAAGATCACCTTCGATCAACACATCCTGCCAATCTTCCGTGAGAAGTGTGGATCGTGTCACAATGCGAATGACAAAAAGGGTGACCTGGTTCTCGACAACTACGGACTCGCCATGCAAGGCGGAGCGTCCGGGGAAGTTGTTCGAACAGACGGCGATGCCTCACAAAGTCAGCTTTATCTGGTAATCGCGCACCTTTCCGAACCAAAGATGCCGCCCCAGCAGCCGAAGATGCCGGACGAGCAATTGACTCTCGTCCGCAAATGGATCGAAGGGGGAGCACTGGAAAACGCCGGCAGCAAGGCGAAGCCCAAGAAGAACGCCGCGATGGCGAAGGTCGAGATTTCGAACCAGCGACCGGCCGGGCCTCCTCCGATGCCCGAAAACCTGCCAATCGATCCGCTCCTCGTTGCCAGTCGAGGCAACGGCGTGACCGCTCTGGCAGTGAATCCCTGGTCTCCGATCGCCGCTGTTGCTGGTCACAAGCAGATCTTCCTGTACAACACGGTCTCGCTGGAACTCGAAGGGGTTCTGCCGTTCCCGGAAGGGGTCGCACATATCCTGAAGTTCACTCGCGATGGTCAATGGCTGATGGCAGGCGGCGGACGCGGTTCACACTCCGGCAAAGTCATCCTCTGGGATTTGAAGACGGGTAAGCGAATTGCCGAAGTCGGCTCGGAATATGATGTGGTTCTCGCAGCGGATATCAGCCCGGATCACACTCAGGTCGCCCTCGGTGGCCCTAAGAAGATTGTCCGAGTCTACGATACGTCGACCGGCGAACTGCTCTACGAAAAGAACAAGCACACCGACTGGATCACTGCTCTGGAATTCAGCCCGGACGGAGTCCTGCTGGCAACCGCAGATCGCAGCAACGGACTGGTTGTCTGGGAAGCCTTCACGGGACGCGAATTCTATTTCCTGACAGGTCACACCGGTCCGATCACCGATGTAAGCTGGGGACCCGATTCCAACATTCTGGCGTCGTGCAGTGAAGACACCACGATCCGTTTGTGGGAAATGCAGAATGGCAACCAGATCAAAAACTGGGGTGCTCACGGTGGTGGCGTGTCGGCCGTCGAGATCACCCGCGACAATCGAATCGCTTCGACCGGCCGAGACAACACGGCGAAGCTCTGGGACATCAATGGAACAGCGATTAAGGCGTTCCCCGGGTTGGCCGATCTGGGAATGGAAGTCGGCTTCGACGCCGATGCCGATCGTATCCTCGCGGGAGACCTGACCGGGGTCGTTCAAGTCTGGAATGCCAAGGATGCTGCCGTCGTTGGACAACTGAATACAAATCCGTTGTCACTCGCCAAGCGAATCGAAACGACGGCTCAAGCGTACGCCGCTGCAGAAGCGGTGACGACTCAGACCACGGCAGGTTTGGCTGCACTGAACAAGGGAATCGCCGACCGAAAGGCCGCAGCCGATGCTGCCGTCAAGGTTCTGGCAGATGCTCAGGCTGCAGTCGATCCGACAACGAAAGCCAAAGCGGCGGCCGATGCCGATGCTGTTGCAAAAACTGCAGTCTTGACGACATCTGAAACCGCTCTGACGACCGCTCAAGCGGCTCAGACCAAAGCTGCCACTGAACGCGATGCCTTGAAAAAGGCTGCCGCAGATCTGGATGTGAAAGTCAAAGCCGCCAATGAAGCAGTCGCTGCCAGCGATGCCGCCGTGGTCGCGGCTCTGGCTGCCGTTGAGGCCAAGCCAGGCGATGCCGCCGTGAAAGCTGCAGCCGTCGAAGCAACAAAGAAGTCGACCGATGCACTGGCAGCGTTGTCCGAACTGACCAAGCAAAAGTCCGCCTCAATCCAGGAACTGCCAACGAAGACGGAAGCTGTCGGAGTAACAACGGCCACCCTGAATGCTACTAAGGCTGCTCGCGATAAGGCTGCCACCGATAAAGCTGCTGCCGACAAGGCGGCCGCCGATGCTACTGCCAAGCTGAAAGCAGTCACCGATGCAGCAGCGGTTGCTAAAGTGAACGCTGACAAAGCGGTTGCTGCGGCTGTCGTGACGCCTGAGTTGCAAAAGCAAGTGACCGATGCCGATGCTGCTGCGAAAGCTGCGATGGCAAAATCGGCTGCGATCAAAGCACAACTGGATCGACTGAACGGAGCCAAGGGGCGTACGCTGCAAGTCGCAGAAACACCCGCAAAGTAACTTTTCGCCGTTAAAATCCCCATCGCTGCCAGCAAGGATCGGACGAATGACCGCGTGTAATCTGTTCTCACAGCTTGATGACGTTGTTGGCAGTGCAGTTCGAACAGGTGCCTTCGCTCTGGCTCTGCTCGGAGCGTCGGCGATTCAAGCGGGCGATTCGCCTCAATTCCGTGGTCCCGGAGGCGAAGGACATTCGACAGAAAAGAATCTGCCGCTCACGTGGAGTGAATCGGAGAACATCAAGTGGAAAGCCGACATTGATGGCCTTGGCTGGTCGACGCCATCCATCGAAGGTTCACAGGTTTGGCTGACGACGGCGACGGACGAAGGGAAGTCCCTGCGAGTTGTCTGCTTGGACAAAGCCACCGGAACAGTCCTGCATAACGTCGAAGTCTTCAAGCACGAGACTCCCGGCCCGATCCACAAGAAGAATAGCTATGCATCACCATCTGTGGTGATCGATGGTGATCGCGTTTATGCCCACTTTGGCAAACTTGGTACGGCGTGCCTGGATCGCAACGGCAAGGTACTCTGGACGAGCGAGCAGAAATACAACCATCGTCACGGCCCTGGGGGCAGCCCGGTGGTCTTCGAGAATCTGGTGATCCTGGCCTGCGATGGTGGAGACATCCAGTATGTCATCGCGCTTGATCGAGCCACCGGAAACGAAGTCTGGAAGACGAAACGCGAAGGCGCGATGGCCTATTCGACTCCCCTCTTGATCCAGGTTGATGGAAAGCCCCAACTGGTCAGCACCGGCGGTGAATGGGCGATGGGCTACGAACCCAAAACCGGCAAAGAGATCTGGCGATTTCGGTATCCCAAGGGCTATTCGAATGTTCCACGTCCGGTCTTCGGCCAGGGCTTGGTCTTCCTCTGCTCGGGCTATGACAAACCATGGCTCTATGCCGTCAAGCCGACAGGCGAAGGGGACGTGACAGAAACGCACATGGCCTGGAAGCTGGAGCGAGGAGCCCCCTTGAATCCCTCGCCCCTGCTGTTGGGCGAAGACCTGTACATCGTCAGCGATAACGGCATTGCTCAATGTCTGGATGCAAAGACGGGTGAACAGAAATGGATGCAGCGTGTGGGTGGAAACTTCTCCGCGTCACCACTGCTTGCCGACGGCCGGATCTATCTGCTCGATGAAGGTGGCAAGACCTATGTGATCGAGCCCAACAAGACCGAGTACAAAGAACTGGCGGTCAATACTCTGCCCGGCCGAACCCAGGCCAGCATCGCTGCCGCCGACGGGGCGCTGTTCTTGAGAACTGACAAGTCGGTGTACCGCATCCAGGCGAAGTGACCGTGATCCTTCTGCGATCACGTTTCGATCGCACCCGGTCGGCCATTTTCAACAACGAATGTCTTGCGAGTGATCAGCGGAGCGTCCGGCTTCGTCACGAATGGAACGGCCTGGTACTTTGAGGTCCAGGTCGCTGGTGTCACTTCGCACGACACGTAGCCTCGTTCGGCACTGAAGAACTTGACGAATGGATTTTCGCTTAGAAGTGCTGGTGTGTCTTTCGTGTGAAAAACGCCGTCTCCGCCGGAACTGATCGAAGTCCCGACGAACTCTGTCGCCACGACGGGCGATTTTTCGTCGTCAGAATTCCGTTGCAGATTGTTCACCCAGTTCGAGTGAATATCGCCCGTCAAAACGATGGGGTTCAGCTTGCTGTGGTCTGCGAAAAACTTCAGGACTCGCTGACGATTCGCCTCGTAGCCCGGCCACTGATCCATGCTGTAGGCTTTGACCTCGCCCGGTTGGCGATCGACCAGCCCCATCATGACCTGCTGCGTCAACACGTTCCATGCGGCCGTAGAGGCTTCCAGCGACTGGTATAACCACTTCTCCTGAACGTCGCCGAGCAGAGTTGCTTTCGGATGGTAGACCGCTGGACAGGGCGGCTTATTCCCGTCGCCACACGGCTGGTCCGTGCGATACTGACGTGAATCCAGAATCGCGAAATTGGCAAGTTGTCCGAACTGAATTTGCCTGTACAGCAGCAGGTCTGGTCCCTTGGGAAGCTGTGCACGGCGAAGGGGCATGTGCTCGTAGTACGCTTGATACGCAAATGCCCGGCGGAACTGATACGTCAGTGGCGATTCGTCAAGTTTTTCAGAAATCAGGTTTGCGCAGTTGTTGGCGAACTCATGATCATCCCACGTCACCAGCCAGGGACATTTCGCGTGAGCCGCCTGCAGAAAGGGATCTGACTTGTACTGCCCATACCGATTTCGATAGTCCTCCAGCGTGTGCAGTTCCGGCCCGACATGTTTTCGCACCTGCTTTTCACGGCCGGCCCCTTCGTAGATGTAATCCCCCAGATGAGCGATCAGATCCAGATCCTCGTTCGCCATGTGGTGATATGCAGTGTACAGACCCGTTTCGTAATGCTGACACGACGCAAACGCGAATCTCAGTCGATCGGGGATTTCGTTCAGACGCGGAGTCGTTCTGGCGCGTCCCTTGGGACTGACTTCCCCGGCGGCTTGAAACTGATACCAGTACCAGCGTCCCGGTTCCAAGCCCTGAATCTCGACGTGGACCGAATGAGCCAGTTCCGGTGAGGCGATCGCAGTTCCCCTGGCGACGACTTTCGTCATCGCTACGTCGTCTGCCACTTGCCAATCGACGACAATGTTCTGCGTTGGCATCCCGCCACCTTCTGTCGGACGAGGAGCCAATCGTGTCCAGATGACAAACCCATCGGGCCAGGGATCACCCGAGGCAACTCCTAAGGTGAATGGATACCCCGGCAGTTTTACGTCAGCTTGAGCGATCGCGGATGACGTCCCCATCAGCAACGGCCACGACACAGCCGCCGCACCGCCCGCTCGAAGGAATTCTCGTCGATTCCACGATCGTCCAGGGATTTCAGCGAATGGCAACGGCATGGGTGAGTTCCTTGGTGAAAGTCATGATTGCTCAAGTGCCGAGGTTGTTTCGCAAAGGCATCAGAACAGTGGGTAGATCAATGGGGCGATTGCCGAACTGCTCAGGGCCACGAGCGTGGCAATCAGTCCCACAGCAACCAAGATCGGGATCAGCCACCATTTCTTGTTTTCACCCAGGAATTGGATGAACTCCTGAACGATTCCCGGTGACGCCTGGTCTGCCTGTTGAGCAAATGCCGATGTTCCATCGACAACGGGCTTTGTTTCTTCCTTCGAAGCGACATTCGATGATTCAGTCATGGTGGTCCCTCGAAAGCTGCGGTCAGACGTCGATTGGCGAATACAAATCAAAACTGTCGAAAGTACTGCGAAGAGTCAGGTGATGCGGGACGAGCGTTCCAGTACGAGGTACTGTTGTCGTCAGGCTTCAGTTGTAAGGCATCGCGCCCGCGCAACCTCAGCAGAAATCCAATTGGAGTCACAATACCAAAATAAACAACAGCCAGCAGCAGATGGGACATCACCCAGCCGATCGGAAATGCCGCCACCATCCAGGCCACGAACAGTGGCTGAAGAATTCGAGGCCGGACAAATCCTGCGACCAGCAGCACCAGCGACAAGGCGATCAGAACCATCGCAGCCAGATCCCAACCAAGGCGACGATGCAGCAGCCATGCCCCCGCACCTGCGACGATCAGTTGCACGATCGCAAAGACGCGCAGGTCGCGATGAGACGGCTGCCAGTTGATTTCAATGATCGCCATCACGCCTCTCAATCCAGTTTGAACTGCTTCATGTAATCATTCACTTGCTCAGGTGACAGCTTTGGCTGATGCTCTTTTTCCAGAACAAATGTCTCTAGCACGAGGACATCAATATTTGTGGCGAGGAAACACCGATACGCTTCATCGGGGCCGCAGACAATCGGTTCACCGCGCACATTGAAACTTGTGTTGATCAACACGGGACATCCGGTCTGTGATTCAAACGATTTCAGCAATCTGTGAAATCGCCCATGCCGCACGGGATCAACCGTTTGAATGCGGGCTGAGTAATCCACATGAGTGACCGCGGGAATATCGGAACGAATCTCTTTCAGGCGATCGATCCCTTTACGACCAGACTTTCCTGAGTCTTTGCGATGGTCTGATCGGACGGGTGAGACGACCAGCATGTAAGGGCTGGATTCCGCGGGGCGCGTTTCGAAATAGTCCTGCACGCGATCCTGCAGGACCACGGGAGCGAATGGCCGGAACGACTCCCGAAACTTGATCTTCAGGTTCATCACGGATTGCATCTCGGGATTCCGGGCATCCCCGAGGATACTGCGTGCTCCCAGTGAACGCGGACCAAACTCCATGCGCCCCTGAACCCAGCCGACGACTTTTCCTGCCGCCAGCAGACTCGCAACGCGCTGACACAACGCGTCCTCATCGCGGATCTCTTCATGCGGTGCGTTGACTCGAGCGAGGTATTGCCGAATCGACTCGGTTTCGCATCGCGGCCCCAGAAAGCTTCCCCCTTGGCCGTCCGGTTGCTGAAGTTCACGTGGGTTCTGTAAGAGCTGGTACCAAGTAAAGAGGGCAGCACCGAGAGCCCCGCCGGCGTCACCTGCGGCTGGCTGAATCCAGATTGATTCGAAGGGACCTTCCCGCAAGATCCGCCCGTTGGCCACGCAGTTCAGTGCCACTCCACCGGCCAGGCAAAGGTTCTTTTGTCCGGTCTGTTGATGGATGTGAAACGCCATCTTCAGCAGGATCTCTTCCGTTACGACTTGAACCGACGCGGCGATATTCATTTCGCGTTCAGTCAACGGAGTTTCCGGCTGTCGGGGCGGTCCGCCAAACAACTGGTCGAAGCGCGGGGAGGTCATCGTCAGCCCCGCACAGTAATTGAAGTACTCCATTCGCAGCCGAAACGATCCATCGGGCTTGATGTCGATGATGCGATCGCGAATCACGTCGGCGAAGACCGGTTCGCCATAGGGTGCCAACCCCATCAATTTGTATTCGCCCGAATTCACCTTGAAGCCGCAATAATAGGTGAACGCCGAATACAACATTCCCAGTGAATGCGGGAATCTCAACTCATGTGTCAGCCGGATCTGATTTCCGTTTCCAACGCCGTGCGTTGCCGTGGCCCATTCGCCGACACCATCCACCGTCAGGATGGCAGATTGCTCATAAGGGGACGGAAAAAAGGCACTCGCCGCGTGCGATTCGTGATGCTCCGGAAAGACGATTCGCTTGTTATAAGAATTCCCCAAGCCCTTACGGATCTCGCGGCGAAGATGCAGCTTCTTTCGCAGCCAGACTGGCAAAGCAGCCAGGAACGATTGAAAACCACGCGGTGCAAACGCGAGATAGCTTTCGATCAGCCTGTCAAACTTCAACAGCGGCTTCTCGTAGAAACAGGCGTAATCGATCTGCTCTGGTTTCAGGCCCGCTTCCCGCAGGCAATAGTCAACGGCATGTGTCGGGAACCCGGCGTCATGTTTGATCCGCGAAAACCGCTCTTCCTGTGCCGCTGCAACGATCTTGCCGTCGACAACCAATGCCGCTGCAGAATCGTGGTAGAACGCGGAAATGCCCAGGACAGAGACCATGTTATCCCAACAACGTTCTCAAGAACCACAAGCGGCAGTCTGTTCGGCCCGGTCAGATGACTCAGCGCGACTGAGTCTGTGCATAACGAGCCAGGGCCATCAATGGAAAATAGAGCGGATAGTAGTGATATCGCAGGTAGAAGACGCGAGGGAACCCGGTTCCGGTAAACTCGGTTTCGTTCCATGTGCCGTCAGGCTGCTGGGTACTCAGCAGATAATCGACGCCGCGTTGAACGGCAGTTGATTCTGCTTCGCCCGCTGCGAGCAGTCCTAACAGAGCCCAGGCCGTTTGCGATGCCGTTGGAATACCTGTCCCACGCAAACTCGGGTCATCGTAACTGCGAGCCGTTTCACCCCAGCCCCCGCATGGCTGCTGTTTGGCTTTCAACCAGTCGACCGCTTTGCGCAACCGTGGGTCATCAGTGGGAACTCCGTTGGCAATCAGGCCTACCAGAACCTGCCATGTCCCGTACAGGTAATTCACACCCCAGCGACCATACCAGCAATGATCTGGTTGTTGATCATTCCAGATGAAATCGAATGCCCGTTTGTGAATTGCGCTGTCAGCAGGAATCCCCAGTCCAGCGAATGATTCAAGAACGCGCGCGGTGATATCCGAGGTGCTCGGATCGATCATCGCATTGTGGTCGGCAAACGGAACTTTGGTCAGGACTTCCCGAGTATTATCTGCATCGAAGGCCCCCCAACCCCCATCACTGCTTTGCATCGACTTCAACCATCGGACGCCGCGCCGGATCGCGTTCACCATCGGGGCCGCAGCTTCCAGTTCGGCGATCGCTTTTTCGGCCGTGGCGGATCGACCGCTGAAAACGACGGGGATTTCTGATGTCTGGCGAACCGGAGTCCCGGTTTTCGGCTCGTCAAATACTTCCATCGTCCATTCCCGACCCACTCCTTCCGGCAGGCACTTGCCGAACGCAATCAGCGTCATGCAGGTATCATCAATGTCGGGATAGAACTCGTTGTTGTATTCGAAGTACCAGCCCCCCGGTTCGACGTTCGGATGATTCAGAGACCAGTCGCCAGGATGCTTCACTTCCTTCGACAAGACCCAATCGATCGCTTTTCGAATCGCAGGATCATGCCGTGAAACCCCGGCATCGCGCAGGGCAATGATCGAAATGATCGAATCCCAAACGGGTGAGAAACAGGGTTGCAGACGAACTTTGTCATTCTCGCGAATGCAAAGCTTGTCGAGTTCCCGCATCTGCTGCTGGATGATCTCGCAATCGTCCTTGTACCCCAGGCAGCGCAGGCCGATGATCGTCCAGACGATCGGCGGGAAAATCGCCCCGAGTCCATCACTCATCTTGAGTCGATCGAGAATCCATTGCTCACAGAGCCGGATCGCCCGTTTGCGGAGCGGCTTGATTCCCAACCCTTCGCCGAACTTGATCAACCGATCGACCTGCTGAAAAAACTTCGTCCAGTTCAGCCAGCCACGCGAACCCAGTCGGAGGAAGATTCCGCGCTGCGGGCAATGCCGTCGAAGGTAAACAGCCGGGCATCTTTGCCAGCTTCGCGGGCCGCCAGATCCACTATCGGCGCGAGCGAGAGGTACTTATTCGAAACGTGAACGGCCAGCACGCCATGGGGCTTCAGGTGCCGCCAGTAGAGCGCAAAAGCCTCGCGCGTCAGCAGATGGACCGGAATCGCATCGCCCGAGAAGGCGTCCAGCGCCAGGAGATCGAAGTTGCGCGGCGTTTGCCGTTCCAGAGAGAGGCGTGCATCCCCGAGGGCGATTTCCCGCGCGGCGGGCGACTCGCTCATGAACGTGAACTGACTGGCAGCCAGATTCAGCATGGCCGGATTGATC
>CAIWEX010001056.1 GCA_903911795.1 uncultured Schlesneria sp. | reverse complement strand
ATCCTGACCGCTCCTGCGCCCCTCGCGGGCTTCGCCATTTTGCGATATGCGTCCGAACGGATCATGCGGAGTGCTCCTGACAATATTCAGGAACTGCGCGAGCGAGGTTTTTTGCCGTAATTTGCCGATTCGCCGCGACAGACCAGAAGATGACGAACCCTGCGGCAGGACTGCAATGCGAGTGTGAATGATGTTCGTCGGCTACAGAATCAATACGCTCTGGATATTCAAGCTGTGCATCCTTGGTGCTGCAATCCAGGTTTACGGATCGGAGCCACTCGAAAAGCTATTCTCGAAGGTGGGGCGGAATGATCGCGGCGAAGTCCTGCGACTCGAACAACCCAATCAGAAAATAACGAATGCCGACTTAAAGAGCGTTGGCCAACTCGCGTCTCTGGAAATGCTCAACCTCGCCTTTTGTCGCAATATCACGGACGAAGGAGTAGAACATCTTCAGGAACTGCGACTTTTGAAGCATGTCAACCTGGGTGGATGCAAGCTCGTCTCGGAATTGGGACTGAAGCACCTGAGTAACGCGAAGGATTTGGAAGTCCTTAACCTGTCGGTCACGCAGGTTTCTGATGGTGGGCTCAAAATGATTGCCACGTTTATGAAACTGCGGCAACTCGATCTCGACAATACCAACGTGACTGACGATGGCCTGGCTGAATTGCGGTCTCTGACAGAAATCAATTATCTCCGCCTGGCAGATACGGCGGTGACCGATATTGGAGTGACTCACCTGAAGGCGCTGACCAGGCTACGAACGCTCGTTCTCAATGGGACAGGTGTCAGTGACGAGGGATTAGCGGTGATTGCGGAAATGAAAAATCTCGAAAGACTGTCGCTGACGGGAACCTCTGTGACGAGCAAGGGGCTGACCACGTTGGCGAATTCAAATCCCGGGTTGAAAGTGACTCGCCCGTGAACATGGCATTCGACGAACAGATGATGCGACGCGCGTTGGAACTTGCGCGCCGTGGGCTGGGGTTTGTAGAACCGAATCCACCTGTTGGTGCCGTCATAGTCAACGAACAGGGAAACGTGATCGGTGAAGGCTGGCACCAGAAATTTGGTGGTCCGCACGCCGAGGTTCATGCTCTGGCCGCTGCTGGGGCCGGTGCAACAGGGGCAACTCTGTACGTGACGCTGGAGCCCTGTTCTCACTTCGGCAAAACGCCCCCTTGTTCACATGCCGTGATTCATGCGGGAATCCGCCGCGTTGTCATTGCCACTGCTGATCCCGCGAAACATGGCTTGGTGCGCGGTGTGGATGAACTGAAGTCCGCGGGGATCGACGTTGATGTAGGGGTTCTTGGAAACGAAGCTCGCCGGATGATCGCACCCTTCACACGGTTAATGACCGTCGGCCTGCCGTGGATCCATCTCAAGTGGGCGATGACGCTGGACGGCAAGATCGCGACGGCCACGGGATCTTCTCAGTGGATTACGACACCCGCATCACGCGCGGTTGTGCATCAACTGCGAGCCCGGATGGACGCCATTGTCACAGGAATCGGTACCGTCCTGGCGGATGATCCCCAGTTGAACAGCCGGATTCCTGATGGTTCACCCCAGCGAATCGCCACTCGAATCATACTCGATTCCCAGTGCCGACTACCGTTGGACTCCAAGCTGGTTCAGACGGCCAGGGAAGCGGCGGTGATTGTCTTCACAACGGAATCGGCACCTGAGGGGCGTATTGCAGCTCTTCAGCATGCTGGCGTCGAAGTTCTGATTGTCGCAGCCACGTCAGATCAGCAATTGGACTTACGTGACGTGATGCGGGAGTTAGGACGTCGGCGGATGACGAATGTGTTTGTTGAAGCGGGAAGTCGAATTCTTGGCAGCCTGTTTGATGATCGTCTGGTGAACGAGGTTCATGCGTTTATCGCACCAGCACTTTCAGGAGGGCAAGATGCGCCAGGTCCAATCGGAGGACGTGGGATCAATGTCATGGCAGATGCACTTCGACTGGAGCAGACAGAGATCGAGGTGCTGGATGGCGATTTCTACGTTCATGGACTGATCCCAGCTTCGGCCTCGCCAGATTTATGAGCCGTGCAGACTTTTTACCCAGAACGTGGACGCCCCTAAGGAAAAAACCGAAGGGACGTCGAAACGTCCCTTCGGTCAAATTTCACCATCGATCAATCAAATCGTTACTGATTGCAGGCTGCAGGAGCGGCACAACCAGGCTGAGCACAAGGATCGGTTGGACAGCAGGTTTGAACTGGAACTCGGCGGCAGACCGTGCGAGGAACGCAGCGAACCTTGGTTTCCGTGATCTGGCGGGGAACGCAGGTTGTCTTCGTCACCATGCGTGTCTCGCAAACCTGACGGCAGGTGGTGTAAGGAACCTGACGGGTCCGAACTTCCTGGGTCATCGTGCAGGTGGTGTAAGGAACCTTCTTGGTGATTGTTTCGCAGGTCCACGAGCAGGTCGTGTAAGGAACCTTCTTGGTAATCGTTTCGCAGGTCCACGAGCAGGTCGTGTAAGGAACCTTCTTGGTAATCGTTTCGCAGGTCCACGAGCAGGTGGTGTAAGGAACCTTCTTGGTGATGCACTGTTGTTCGTAGCGAACACAGGTGTACGGAACTTGCTTCACACAGGTGACTGGAACTCGACGGCAGACCGTGTACGGCTGCTGGCAGTGACGGACTTCCTGAACCATACGGGTGCAGCAGACCGTTCGCATTTCCGTTCGAGGAACCCAGCGACGGCAGCAGACCGTACGGTAGGTCTGGCAGCAACCGGTGCTGGTGCAGTTATCGCTTCCCGTCGAGTTGCAGGTCTTGGGGCAAACGGGGCAAGGGATCTGCTTCGTTTCGGTGACCCAATCACCTGTGCAAACTTCAACTTGGCGTGATTCCGTCACAGGCTTGCAAACCGTGTAACAGACATCGCGATAGCAGGTTTCGGTTTCGGTTTTGTAGCTGGTGCAGCAGACTTCGCGGCACTTGGTTTCGTAAATTGGCTTGCAGATCGTGCAGCAGACGTCGCGGTAGCAGGTCTGGTAGCAGGGCTTACGAACGGTGCAGCAGACATCACGGTAGCAGGTCTGGTAGCAGGGCTTACGGACAGTACAGCAGACGTCGCGGTAGCAGGTCTGGAAGCAGGGCTTACGGACAGTACAGCAGACATCGCGATAGCAGGTCTGGTAGCAAGGCTTGCAGACGGTATAGCACTCGTCCCGATAGCAGGTCTCGGTAACGTTCCGGGTACAGGTGACTGGCACTTGCTCCGTACATTGTTCGTAGACCGTTCGGCAGCAGTTATAGGTCTGCTGTTCCCAGACGGTTTCCCGAATCGTCTGGTAGCGAGTACCGCAGCAGCGCTTGGCAGCGCAATAGGTACCACCAGGCGCACAGGCTGCGGTAGGGCAGCACTTCGCGCTGGCTGCTCCGCAGTAGAACGCTTCGACTCGTGATTCGCTGGCCATGGCGAGGATTGCCGTGGCGAGGAACATCCAGGCTGTGTGTCTCATTGTTTTCGATCCTTGTCCCAGTCAGAACGGCGAATTCAAGCTGTCATTCAGGTGTGTTTCGGCATCTGTGCGCGCAGAACTCGGTCCCTCATCCTTAGGGATCGGCCCGCAAACCCATCCTGCTTGAGCCAAAATGCGCATTTTCGCGCCGCGATCCCTCGCTCGCTCCCTCCAGGTCAACAACAGCACCCCAAATCCTTCGCATCCCGCTGCGAAGGTCGCACTGAAATCAGGTTGGGGAACTGTTTCCAGATACGACATCGGCAGTCCCGCGACATGCACTTCGCAACAAACTCAATGAATTGGCGATCTACCGTAGCTTGCCCGTTGGTTATGACCGACAGAACAGGAATATCTTTCCGTGAAACGGTGGAACCGGCAGATCTTGCCGAAACCTGCATCAAATGAGTTCGCCACTCTCAGATAGCATTCTGAACTCTGCGGAGGTTCAACCGGTCACGTCGAGGATCGGCGATTTTTGCCGATTCACCCGCATCTCGAATGATTGAGGTAGATCTCTTGAGCACGAGCGAACTTGGAGGACTGAGCCGCAGATGTTGCCGGACACAGATATTGCCGGACACCTGTCATCAAGTTTCTGGCGATCTGGATCTCTGGCGGAATTCGCCGAACTCGACATCACATGAAAAACTGCTCACGATGTTTCTTCGATTCAGAATTGTTTCACATGTGGAGAGATCGAATGAAATTTGCGATATGCCAGGAGTTGTTTGAAGGATGGGAATGGGAACGGCAGTGCCAGGCGATGGCTTCGATCGGATACACGGGGATCGAACTGGCACCTTTTACTCTTGCCAGCCGGATTGGCGATGTTAGCGCAGTACGACGCCAGGAATTGAAAAAGGTTGCGGAAGATCACGGACTGACAATTTGCGGGCTGCACTGGTTGCTGGCAAAGACAGAAGGATTTCATCTGACAACGGACGATGCCGCTGTTCGGCGTGCCACATCTCAGTATGTCTGTGACTTGGCCAATGCCTGTGCCGATTTCGGCGGAACGATCATGGTGTTTGGATCTCCGGGTCAGCGGAATCTTCAGCCCGGTGTCACTCGCGAACGCGCGTACGCCAATGCCGCGGAAGTCTTTCGAGCAGCAATGCCTGTTCTGGCTGATCGCGGAGTCACCATTGCAATGGAACCTCTGACACCCAAAGAAACAGACTTTGTGAACTCATGTGCCGAGGCCGTTGAACTGATGCAGCTTGTGGATCATCCCAATTTCGCTTTGCATCAGGACGTGAAGGCCATGTTGAGTGAATCGATTCCGATCCCGCAATTGATTGCGCAATACGCGACATGTACACGGCATTTTCATGTGAATGATGACAACTTGCTGGGTCCTGGCATGGGTCGAACCGACTATCACCCGATACTTCAGGCGCTTCGCGAGACTCGATACGACGGTTGGGTCTCGGTCGAGGTCTTTGACTATCGACCCGGCGCCGAGTTCATCGCGCGTCAGAGTCTGCAGTACATGCAACAAGTCCTGCGAGACCTCGATGCGAGTACTTCTGCATGAGGCATCATGGGCCACATCATTCATCGCGCGAGTTGCATCGAAGATGTCGATGACGTATCGCACGCTGGTGTGGCGAGTCACAAAAACCCTTGTTTTCAAGGGTTTTTGTGTTCATGTCAGTCGCGATGAAGTTGAAACAAGATGATGATTCACTTGACCATCAACACCATTCAACGTGAGAGGATGTCGACGATGATGATTACGAAAGCAGGTCATGACTGGATGCCATTCAGCTAATCAACATCGATCTCAAACGGTGTTCATCACGATGATGAACATCAGCATCTGCTGCGCGAGTTCATGCAAACTTTTACAAAACGTGATTTTTCTCTTCTTCATTGCATGGAATTGGCTTGAAGTATTTCATGAAATTCGTAGGATGACGCCCAGTTTGTTGTTGAGTGGTTTGGTGTACTCGCTGTCAAGTCAACGTCTTCGAATTGCTGCCGCGATTCAAGAAGCACCTGACAGACCCAAATCGGTCAACACGCGGCTTGTCAAGGTTGACAGGTCGAATGGATTCGGATGGTGATTGTCCTGCCGATTAGCTTAGCCCGGTGTGCCAACGGTAACGACAGTCACGCAGTTGTCTCTTGGAAGGAGATCTTGCAGTGGCAAAGAAGAAAGCAGCAGCAGTTAAGAAGGCCGTCAAGAAGGTCGCAAAGAAGGCCGTAGCGAAGAAGGCCCCAGCCAAGAAGGCCGCCAAGAAGGTTGCCAAGAAGAAGGCCGCGGCTCCCTCAGCCTGAGGTCTGACCTGACGGTCTGACTCGATTGCTACAACGAAGGAAAGAGGCGAGTGGTTTACCACCCGCCTCTTTCCTTTCTTTGAGTTCTCGAATTAATTCTCAGCGACATGCATCTGCGCTAGTCCACTGCTTGCGGCAGAAGTCAGGGATTCACAGACGATGTCAAATCAGGTCAACGGGAAAGGCTGCTGACAGCGTAAAGCTACGAATCGGTTTCCGGGCTCGTGCCCAGCGCCTGTGTCATTTCCTTCTTACCAGCGAAGTAGAAAACGACACCGAACGCACCGAGGATCAGTGCTGCAAATCGATAGGCGAGCGCTGTCAGCAAACCATTGGCCCCGGCACTCTTCAGTTCTTCAGGGGTACTCTGTGGATTCATGGCCAATTGATGCTGTTCATAGAAGTACCCTACGGCTCCTTCGAGCGTTCCAACACCGCCCGGCGTCAACGGAATTGCGGCAATCGCCTCGGGCAACGGTAGCCCAACCAAGTGGTCGACGTACCCGGGGATCGATTGCCCTTCGTGCAGCGCCGCCCCCCCTAGATAGAATGATGACAGAAAGCCGACGTGGCCCAGCAGGCTGAGTCCCGCGGCCAGCGCAATCACATGGCGACGCCCCTGGTAGAACGTGATGGAATTTAAAATATCCTGAACCACATGCCCGATCTTCGGCCAGGTCGTGATCCATTTCATCAGGCGCGAATGAGTAAACGCGGGGACGAGCATCAGGATCAGCCCGATCAACCCTCCGACGGTTCCTCCCCAAAGCAGCCAGACGGCCCACTGCATCTGCGGACCGAGCGGTACTGCGGACGGGACCAGTGATGCGAGAGCCCCTGAAAGAAACAACGCCCACAGGCCAAGGATGCGGTCCAGGACAACAGTTGCTGCGGCTGAGGCACGTCGTTCACGATGGTCTTTCGCAAGCCAGACCGCCTTTACCACATCGCCTCCGGCTGCCCCTGGTCCGACGAAGTTACACGCTTCGCAAAACATCCCCAGGCGAAACGCATCCCACCATCTCAGTGGCAACCCGATTCCAGTGACCAGCAGCCACCAGCGTGAAAACGTCAGACAGAGAGAAACAAATCGGACCAGCAGGACGGCACCAAACAGCGACCAGTTGATCTTTCGTGAATTCAGATCCTTCAAGCCATCACGATTCAACCAGATCAATGCCCCCAGAATCACGATCGCCAGAATCCATTTCAGCCATCCGGCATTTTTTTTCAACCACGACATAAACAAGTCACCCAGGATGAAGAGGTCTGGTGCGGTTTCCCGCAATTCACTGCCAGATGCAATACATTGAAGGCAGTCACAGGCTGTCAGCAGTCAAATAGCGGTCGACACAAGTTGGCTTGCGACGTCGAATGGCTCGATACACGCCACGGCTGAATTTGGCAAGATCAGGCTTCGTTTGCAGGCTTCAGTTCGAAGATCGTTTCCACTTCCACCGCGATGTTCCCTGGTAGAGAACCCATCCCCACGGCGCTTCTGGCTCCTTTGCCGTTCGTTTCACCCCAGATTTCCACCATCAGGTTGCTGAATCCGTTGATGACCTGCGGATGGGTGCCAAAATCAGGAGTGGAGTTGACCATTCCCAGAGTCTTGACGAGTCGCTGAATTCGATCAAGGCTGCCGAGTTCCCTTCGTAGTGTCGCCAGCATCGTCAGCCCGACCTGGCGTGCCGCCTGATGAGCATCAGCTTCATTCATTGTCGAACCAACTTTTCCGGTGATCATCGTGCCATCGGTCTTCATCGGGCCATGTCCTGAGACATAAGCCAGGTTCCCAACGATGACAACAGGATGGTAAACGCCCCCCGGCTTGGGTGGTGGCGGAAATTCCAGATTCAATTCAGCAACGCGAGCTTCAGCACTCATGGCGATTCTTTCTGATCGACTTTCCGGGGAAGAACAGACGGTTCGCAGACAGGATATCGCCGACCTGAAGGATGTGAAACTCGACCGTGAGTCTTCATTCACCCAGGTACATTCCTCCAAGACATGTTCGTCAAACAAGTCGTTGACAATACCACCAAAGTCGTAAATCCGGTTTCGGCCGAGAATACGAGGGAGCATGAGGATTGACAGGCCCGCATTTGCGATAAATTCACCGGTGACTGCCGTGCGCTCCGTATCCAACGAAATCTTGCACTGAGCGATAAGAAGATTGGACACCTTGGACACAGAACTTCACTGCTCCGACAGGTTTCTGACCTCGGAATGACTCCCCCTAATTGCAAATTGGCGTGAAGTGACGGAGAATCCGAGACCGTCTTGTCTCGTTGACCGATTCCTCGAAGGAGATCGCTTCATGCGTTATTTGCATTGTTCCCTCGTCGCCATGGTGGCATTGGCATTCGCCTGTTCTGCTGGTGCCGCCGAATTGTCCGACTTGATTGCTTCCGGTGCCGAGGTCAAGAAGGTGGCGGGTGACTGCAAGTTTACCGAGGGCCCTGCCTATTCCCCCAAAGGGTTCCTGCTGTTCAGTGATATCCCGAATTCGCGAATCGTCCGGGTTGATGCCGACGGCGCGATCAGTGATTTCCTGAAACCCTCCGGTGCTGCGAATGGCCTGGTGTTTGACGCTGCAGGGAACTTGTATGCCTGTCAGGGGGGAGCCCGCCGAATCGTGAAGATCGGTGCTCAGGATGGCAAGATCGAACCCCTTTGTGAATCGTTCGATGGCAAGCCGCTGAACAGTCCCAATGATCTGGCCCTGGATGGTCATGGCGGTCTGTATTTCACCGATCCTCGCTACGGCCAGGATATGAAAATTGACCAGACCTGCATGGGGGTCTACTACATTGACGCCGCAGGTAAGACCACACGTGTGATTGATAACCGTGAACGCCCCAATGGTGTTCTGGTGACGAGTGATCACAAGACGCTGCTGGTCGCTGAACCGAATAAGCGTGAACTGTGGAGTTACCCGATTTCCGGTCCCGGTCAACTCGGTGCTGGCAAGTTGATCTTCACGGGCGATGCCTCACTCGATGGTGGTGGCCCCGATGGAATGGCCCTGGATGCTCAGGGACACATCTACGCGACTTACAAAAGCCTGGTGGTTCTCAAGGCGGACGGTGGATTGATCGGTCGTATTCCGGTTCCCGAACAACCTGCAAACTGCACGTTCGGCGGTCCAGACGGCAAGACGCTCTATATCACGGCCCGGACGAGTTTGTATTCGTTGTCGATGAATGTTGCCGGTGCTGCGCTCTGCACAAACGGACCAAAGCCATCACCAACGGTCCCACAAGTCTCGCATCAGTCGTTCCGCGGACCAGCGCGATTGGCACAGGGTGCCAAGGACGAGGCTGCTCCGAAAGAAGTCAAGATCGAAGACCTGACCCTGAAAATCCCGGCCAGTTGGAAGCAGCAGCCGCCAGCAAATAAGTTGCGATTGGCGCAATTCCTGATCCCTCCTGCGGAAGGCGATGAACATCCAACGGAACTTGTTATTTCCTCGTTCCCAGGTGGTGGTGGCGGAATCGATGCCAATCTGAAACGCTGGACTGATCAGTTCGCGGCCGATGGTCGTAAGGTGAAGATCACCTCAGGAAAGTCACCTCAGGGAAACTATGTCGCCCACAACGTGACAGGGACCTACCTGTATTCCGCGGGTGGACCATTTGCCGGCGGAAAGAAAGAATTGCGACCTGACCATCGTTCGATCAGCGTGATCCTGACTATCGAAAACAAGGCCAACTACTTCATCCGACTGACAGGAACGGAAAAGGCCGTCAACGCCGCCGCTGACGCACTGCGTACGTCATTTGGCGGTAACGCGAAAGAAGAAAAGGATTACGAGATTTAAACCATGGCGTCGGGGAGCGATGTGCTGCGAAGCTCGTCGCTCCCCCGACCGTGAGCCGTAATGAGGTGTCTTTGGCTTCAATGAATCAGCCTGAACGCGCTTGCGTCCGGTCCTAACCATGGGCTAGCACCCAGCGACTGATGTTCCAATTCGAAGTCTCATCGGGTGGCCGGGGCTGGACCGAAGGGAAGCCCCGGTCTTCAGCCCCGGGGCTTCGCGAAGACGCTCCAACCCCAGCCACCCCGTGGTTTCGCTGCTTATCGGACGAGCTACGGTACCTGCCACATCGCCTCTGCATACGGTGTTTGCCATGACGAATCGTCGCATCTGGCTGGTCGCGATGTTGCTTGCGGCAAGTCCGCTGTTTGCTCAGGACAACGACGATGACGAACAGCCCCCCGGCCTGCGTGCCCGATACGCAGTCGGCACGATTTCTGTCGAACGGATTGACAGTGACATAGAGTTTCCCTGGGGAGATGCTGCTCCCGACGAACGGCTGCCACCTGGTAAATTCCACGCCCGTTGGACAGGGTCACTGCTGCTGCGAAGCGAAGAAAAGCACCAGTTTCATGCATTTGTCCAGGGACGTCTCAAGCTGGTGGTGAATGGTCAGGTGGTTCTGGAAGGGGCAAGCGACGCTCCGCACTGGATCAGCGGTCCCGAGACGGCCTTGCCGTTCGGTGATCAATCCTTTGAACTGACATTTGAACGAACAGGCGACGCTGCGCATCTGAAACTCTATTGGTCTTCCGGTGAGTTTCCTCTCGAGCCAGTCCCTTACCACGTCTTGTTCCAGACAAAGCCATCGCCCGAACTGGCGTTGATCGAACAAGGACGCATCCAGTACGAAGCCTTCCGCTGTGGCAATTGTCATGCAGGACCGAGAACGGAAAACGTGATCAAGAGTTCGACTCTGCCTGCACCTGCACTCGATCATGTCGGTCAAGGGACACACCGAGACTGGCTGATCCGAAAGCTGACTCAGTCAGGTGACGCCGTTTCTGACGCAGCGACAGATCACGGAAAGATGCCCCATTTCGGTTTCGCCCAGGCCGAGGCCGAGGCAATCGTCGCAGTACTCACATCCAGAGCGATTCCGGTCGATTTGACTTCTCCGGTAAAACTCAAAGACGAAGAACGGGACAAGGATCGCCAGGCAGGCAGCTCGTTGATTCGGTCGATCGGTTGCCTGGCGTGTCATCATTGGAACAAACTCGGCGAAGCAACTCCGTTTGGTGGAGGTTCGCTGGACAACATTGGTCAGAAGCGGACATACGACTGGGTCAATACCTGGCTGGCCAATCCTGCAAAGGTGAATGCTCAGCATCGGATGCCACTTGTGACGCTGAACGACAAAGAGCGTCTGCAGATCTCACTGGCTTTGACGGGAGCATCGGCAGTCCCTGCAGTCGCATCGCCATCACCTGCCAGCGAAGCGGTTCTGGCACCGGGGACCAGCCTGATTGAAGCCGCCCAGTGTGCGTCCTGTCATGAACCTCCCAAACTCAACATTGTCACCCAGCATCTGCCGTCGCTGATCGGCGCTAAAGTCGATTGGGAACGTGGCTGTCTTCAGAAGCCAGATCGCGCGAAGTCTCGTCCGTCGTTTCCCTCTGCAAACAGCAACGCATTGAAAGCCTATCTCTCCTCATGGACCGTGGCGCCAGTGCCGAGTGCTACTCACGCGAATGCTTTTGACGGTCGACGCATCCTGGAACGAAAGAACTGCATTGCCTGCCATGACCGTGATGCGACTCGCGGGATCGCCAAGTTTGCGGCAGCGACTGCGAAAACAGATGATTCTCTTTCTGGTCAGCATATGACGTTGATCCCACCGCGTTTGAATGCGGTCGGTGATCGGATGCATGACACCGGGCTGGCGGAGGCAATCCGCGGTGACCAGAAATCACGACTCAACTGGCTGCGAGTTCGCATGCCGAAGTTTGCACATTCCCCGCAAGAACAGCAGGGTCTGCTTGCGTACCTGATCGGACATGATCGAATTCCGGCCGCTGGCCCCGCGCAGAAGACCCCAGTGCTTGCGAAGTCTGCAGACCCGCAGCGACTGCTCGCCGGGCGTGAATTGCTGGGTGGCAAGGGATTCAGTTGTGTCGCCTGCCATGCAGTGAAGGACTACACACCGAAAGTGACAGCGCTGGGGACTCGTGGTTCCAACCTGCACATGATTGGCCAGCGAATGCGCACGGAATACTACTTCCGGTGGACGCGGGCTCCGCTGCGGGTCATGCCGGGCGTTGAAATGCCAAATTATCAGCGTCCCCATGAATTCATCCTGCCGGGACAACTTGATCAGCAATTGAGCGCGATCTGGGAAGCTCTCAATGACCCGAAGTTGACCGCCCCATCAAATCCAGCCGTGGTCGAGCAGTTTTTTTCGGTGGACGAACAAGATCAGCCACGTGTCGTACGCGATGTCTTTACGATCCCCGGTGTCACTGATGAGACTGTCGCTCGTTCATTTGCCATCGGTCTGCCGGGTGGCCACTCGGTTCTGTTCGATCTTGAAAATTGTTCAGTCCGCGGCTGGACATTGGGCGATTTCGCCCGCCAGCGCTGCGAGGGCAAGCGATGGTATTGGGATCTGGCAGGGACTGTCTTGGCGACTCGATTTGATCCCCGTCCGGAAATCATTCTCGTTCACTCGAAGTCAAACGAAGTGATTGCGCCGGAAACCGGATGGACCGTGACATGCCAACTGAAACGGGAAGAACGCGACTCCCATAGCGTCACACTCGTCTATGACCTGCAATTTCAGAAGGGTGAGACGACTCATTTGCTCCCTGATATCACGGACACCTTCAGCAACATCACGTCGAATGCAAGCGGCGGCTGGCAGCGCCAGATCACCATCAAGCCGGGAGAGACCTGGTGGCCATGGCTGCGAAATGCCAGTCCAGCAATCATCGTCGAACATGCTCGCATCACGTCTAGCGGCATGAGGAATGACGGAATTGCGTCGCTACCCGAGACCGCTGTTCGGTTCAGTGCAGGCACCAACAAGGATCTTGCCGTGGCAACAGTTCAGTATCAGACGACATTGCGTTGGCAGAATCCCCGCATGAATCCCACAACACCTTTGATGAGCCGGGATGAGCCGATCACCTCGGTACCCGGTTTTCGTGGGCACAGGTTGCCACTCCCCCGGTCGATCATGCCGACGGCTCTCGCCTGGGACAGTCGCAATCGTCTGGTGTTTTCGTCGTTCAAAGGTCATGTCTACCGGTTAGTTCCGTCTCAGAGTGGTGAAGTTCTGCTGACGACCGTTGATGAGGGATTAGCCGCCCCGTACGGGATCATTGAAGTCCCTGTTGATCCCGCGAACCCTGCTGAAAAAGCTGCGTTGCTGATCGCACACAAACCGGAACTGCTGCGATTGAGTCTGGATTCAACGGGGCGAGTGATCGGGCGCAAGGTCTTCGCGAGCGGTTGGGGAGTGACGGATGACTATCACGACTGGGCCTGCGGAATCGTCCGCGATTCTCGCGGAGATCTGTTTATCGGGCTGGGGAGCGATTATACCTTCAAGAATCGTCCGGTCACGCGATCTCGCTGGCGAGGCGACATTCTCAAGATCGATCCTCAAGGCAAGATTGAATCGATTGCGCGTGGTCTGCGATATCCGACCGGGCTGACGATCGATGATCAGGACCGACTGTTTTGTACCGATCAGCAGGGGGTGCAGAATACATTTAACGAGTTGAACTTCATTCAGGCCGGGCATCGCTATGGAGTCCCAAGCCGGCACGAACCTGAGCCGAATGCGGCCGCAGATCCTCCGGCGATTCAGATCCCGCATCCCTGGACTCGCAGTGTCAACGGCGTTGTCTGGGTTCCGAAATCCGTCAACGCGGGTCTAGCTCCGATCTCGGGCCACTTCCTCGCAGCAGAGATCAACAACCATGTGTTGATTCGAATGAGCCTGCAAACTGTGGGGAAAGTTGTCCAGGGTGCCGTTTATCCGTTCAGTCGACCTGCAAAGGAAGGGGATCTGTCGAACTTCGTCGGACCACTCTGCATCGGGATCAGTCCTCAAGGGGAAGTTCATGTCGGAGGTCTGCAGGATGGAGGTTGGGCAGGCGGGTTGAATGTCGGTGAGATCGTAGCACTGACTCCATCTGGCTCGTTTCCAAACGGCATTCGGGAAATCCGGGCGACCCGTCAGGGATTTGATATCGAATTCTTCCATCCCGTCGATCCGGCACTGGCCACGCAATCGAACCACTTCAAGATTTCGGGATATACCCGAGTCTGGAAAGGGGATTATGCGACTCCAGATTCCAGTCACCATACGGCCGAGGTTCAATCTGTTGTGATCAGTCCTGACGGGCAGACGGTTACTTTGACAGTCGCAGGGCGTCGTCCGGAATTCGTCTACGATATTTCGGTTGGAGAAATCGGGACAGAATCGCAGCGCTTGTTATGGCCTGCCATCGGCCACTTCACACTTCACAAGATCCCCGAATGACCTCGCCAAACAGGACGTTGATCATATGTCAAAACCATCTCCTCGAATCATTCTGATGACTGGCGCCACACGCGGATGCGGTCGTTCGATGGTCGATCGATTTGTTGAGGCGGGACAGACCGTGATCGGATGTGGACGTTCGGAAGAACACCTCCAGAAATTGAGGCGTCAGTACGGTGCACCCCATTGTTTCGATCAGGTTGACGTTGCTGACGATGTTCAGGTTGCAGCATGGGCTCAATCTGTCCTGTCCGCCGGGATCGTGCCGGATCTTGTTTTGAACAATGCCGCGATCATGAATCAGACGGCTCCGCTTTGGAAAATCTCCGCTGCCGATTTTCAGCGTATCATGAATGTGAACGTGGTCGGCACGGCAAACGTCATTCGACACTTTGTCCCGGCCATGATCCAGAGGGGACGCGGTGTGATCGTCAACTTCAGTTCCGGTTGGGGCCGCAGCACATCGCCTGAGGTCGCGCCGTATTGTGCAACCAAGTACGCGATTGAAGGCCTGACATTGGCGCTGGCTCAGGAACTTCCCATTGGAATGGCAGCAATCCCGCTAAACCCCGGGATCATTAACACTGAAATGCTGCAGCTCTGCTGGGCCGATGGCGCAAACAGTTATCCCACGCCCGACCGATGGAGCCGGGTCGCGGTTCCGTTCTTGCTGTCGCTGGGTCCAAAAGATAACGGCGAGTCGCTCAGCGTTCCGCTGTAATAGGCTCGGTCTGGGAATTGTGATCAGTTACCCGCAGCGTCAACATGTACGCTCCAACACACAATTCATGTCAATGATCGAAACATCACTGCTTTTCCGAAGACTTCGAAGCAGTGGCATGCCACTGTTACTCACCTCGGCAATGAAAAATTGCTTCAACGCGACTCGATCTGGCGCGGTGACAATACCGTGCGAAATCCGCAATGAAAGGTACCTGACAGGATGTCGCCTTTCATTCGTGCTGAAACACGGTACCCCGTGCAATAGTCATCGCTGCACATAAACGATCCGCCACGCTGAACTCGCTTGGGAACAAGAGGCTCGTTCGGATCCTGGCTATCTGAGGGACCTTGAGGGTTTCGCTTTCGGCTGTTGGAATAGTAGTCCGGGCGATACCAGTCCTGGCACCATTCCCAGACATTTCCAGACATATCGTATAAGCCATATCCATTGGCCGGAAAGGATTTCACCGGCGCTGTCCCTTCAAATCCATCCTTCACGTCGTGGGTTTCCGGGAAAACCCCCTGCCACGTATTGTGGTGCCATTGAACGTCCGGATTTCGATCGTTGCCCCAGGGATATTCTTTACCAATTAATCCCCCGCGAGCGGCATACTCCCATTCGGCCTCCGTCGGCAGTCGATGTCCTGCCCATTTGCAATACGCCTGAGCATCCTCCCACGAGACGTGAATCACCGGGTGATTCAGTTTGTCGTCAATCGATGACTTCGGCCCGAGGGGATGACGCCAGTCAGCGCCTGGTTCGTACTTCCAGACCTGATATGGCCAGTTGGCAAAATCCTTTCGCAACGTCCGCATGTCGAACTTGGGATTAAAGCAGATCGATCCGGGAACCAGCATCGCGTCGTCGATGGGTGTACCGGCCGGGACCTGCGCTTCAATCTCTTCCCGCTTCGGTGCCCGTTCGGCGACAGTTTTGTAGCCCGATTCGGTGACGAATTTCAGGAACTGTCCGTTGGTGACTTCCGTTTCGTCCATCCAGAATCCGTCGAGAGTGACCGCATGCACCGGACGTTCGTCTTCGTGCGGACTCTTCTCGCTTCCCATCTGGAAAGTCCCACCGGGAATCCACGTCATTCCCGTTGGAAGCTCACCTGGGGCAGTTGTGATGACTGGGGTTGCTGAATCGTCCGATTCAGTGACTTTGGGCAAAGAAGTTGCTTTCTTAACCTCCGGCGTCGTTTTCGAAGCTGGGACCGGTGCAAACGCTGCGTAGCCGAGTAATCCTACCGAAGCGAGGACAATCCCAATCAAGATCCAGTAGCGAGCCATCTGCGAATCCTCGATCCAAACTTTGCGATCTGTCAGATTGTTCAGGCTACCATTGCATGGGTGCCGGATGCAAACCCCGGGGGAATTGTGAGAACAAGTGTGATCCGATTCCCTTCAAGCAATTCCTGTCGAGTTCATCCCGGTAAAACAGGGGGCTTTTCATTATGCGGGTGGTTAGACTTGCAGCGTTGTGAATCGCGTCGTCGATTGTCAGCCAGTGCGAACGGCGTTCATCCAGTTCAGTACGCGAATTAAGCGGTCATGTGTGGTCTGTGACCCAGCACATCTGGCCCCTTCCTGCCCGTGGAAAACCACGGGCACCTCGAGACCGCGTATCCGGCGCCTGGAGTTCCCTCTAAACTTGGCCGCGACATTGAGGTGTCTGGGCTGGGCACGAAAATGTCCTGAAGGGTGGGAGCGGAATTGATGCGATCAGAAACAAATCTGCCTGGTGATCAGGTCACACCTGATCTTTTGAGAGTACTGCTGGACAATTCCAGCGATGCAATGTTCGCGAAGGATCGCTCAGGTCGGTATCTCTTCTGCAATGCGGCGGGGGTTCGGTTTATTGGTAAGCCGCTGGATCAGATTATCGGTTTCGAGGATCGAGACCTGTTCGATGATGCCAGCGCCGTGGCGAGCATGACCCAGGACCAGCGTGTCATGGCGACTGGAATCAGCGAAATCGACGAACGCCGAGTTCAGACAGGCGGAGTGACCCGATGTTATCGGGTGACTCGATCTGTCTATCGCGATCAAAATGGCGGTGTGCTGGGTGTTCTCGGAATTGCCACGGACATCACAGATCGCTCACAGGCCGAGGAAAAGCTGGTCCGCGATATTACCGAACGAAAGGGAACTGAGCAGAAACTTCAGGAGACTATTCGCCAACTCAGGTCGATCTACGAAGCGGTCAACGATGTGATCTACCTGCTCGCTGTTGAGCAAGGGGGATACCGATTTCAGTCTGTGAATTCGGCATTTGAAAGAATGACAGGACTACCGACGGAGTCCGTGATTGGCAAACGGGTTGATGAACTGATACCTGAGCCGTCATTGAGTCTGGTACTGGAAAAATACCAGCAAGCGATCAGCGAGCAGAGATACGTTTCCTGGGAAGAGACCACGACTTACCCCAATGGAGAACTCGTCGGTTTTGTTAACGTTCTGCCGATTTGTGATGAATCTGGAACATGCACACACCTCGTAGGTACTGTGCACGACATCACAAGACGCAAGGCGATGGAAATCCAATTGAGGGAAAATGAGCAACGGTATCGCGAACTGGGTAATTCGATTCCGCAAATTGTCTTTACGGCACGTCCTGATGGTGGATTGACATTTCTGAATGCCTGGACTGCCGAATACGCAAGAATGCCGACGTCAGAACTGATGGACTGGTCTTGGGAATCTGTGACTCATCCGGACGATTTTCCTCGCGTACGCGAGGAATGGCTGACAATCCTCACATCCGGCGTACCGAACGAAGTTGAACTGCGACTAAGGCGTTGGGACGGAGAATACCGCTGGCATATTGGCCGACAGGTTCCTTGCCGTGATGATCGAGGTCAGATCACGTCGTGGTTTGGCACCTGCACTGACATTGAAGATCTGAAGCGCACAAAGCAGTCGCTTTTTGATGAGAGGACTCGATTGCGCTCACTGATCGACACTGTCCCCGATGCCATCTTCGTGAAAGACTCCAACGAAAAATTCGTGATGTGTAATCAGCCAATGCTGAACTGGCTGGGAGTCCAATCGGAAGAGCAGATCATTGGAAGAACCGCATCTGATTTTAATCCCCCGGAAATCGCTGCCATTTACCATGAAGAAGATGTTTGTGTGCTTCAGTCGGGAACATTGGTCAGTAATCGTGAAGAACTGATTCCGAATCGACACGGGCAGTGGCAATGGCGAATGATTTTCAAGGCACCGATCCAGGACGAATCCGGAAAGATTTCGGGACTCGTTGGAATCAGTCGGGATATTCAAGCTTGGAAACGGCAGGAACGAGCATTTCAGGAACGCGAAGAACTGTTGCGGATTGCCACTGGAACGGCACGGGTCGGACTCGCCGTCGTCAATGATCGCTATGAATTCTGCTTCGTCAACGAAGCTTATGTCGACATTCATCAACTGAACATCCCGGATGTCATTGGACTACAGCTTCCTGACGTGATGGCGTCTCTATTTCCCCAGACGAAGCAACACCTGGAACGAGCCCTGGCTGGACATCCGGTGGCGTTTGAAATCGGCATACCCGGTTTGAATACGCAGAACGATCAGCGGTGGCTGCGTAAATCGTACGAGCCGTGTACCGATGCTACGGGACGCAGGACAGTGACAATCGTCGTTGTGGACATCACTGACGCCAAAATTTCAGAATCTGCCATCAAAATGCGCGAAGAGCAATACCGCGTCGCCTTGTCTGCGGGTGTCGCATCCGCGTTCAATTGGGATGTCACGACGAACTCGATCGTCCGATATTACAGTACCGAACCCGCCCTCCCTGCAAATCCCGACGCGAGGGAGTCATTTTCCGAAGTTCTTGCCAGAGTGCACCCCGCTGATCGGGAAGACTTCATTGTCAACTTTCAACGATCTCTCTCAAAGGGATCAGAATACAAGAACCAGTTTCGTGTGATTCGGCCTGACGGGTCCGTTCGGTGGCTCGAAGGACGCGGAATCGTGCATCGCACTTCGAATGGCTTACCGATTCGACTGACCGGTGTTTCTATTGACGTGACGGACCGTCAGCGAGCCCAACAATACCTGGCGGCACAACACCGTGTGATGGAAGCCATCGCAGCCCGGGTTCCGTTTCACGAGGTCCTGAATGAGATCGTCGCTCTAGTAGTGAACGAACTTAATGGATCATTCTGTTCGATCCTGCTTTGCGACCACGAAAACGCGGTCTTGAGATTTGGTGCAGCACCATTGTTGCCGGACGCATACAACCGAGCCGTCGATGGGGTTCCAATTCGGGATGGATGCGGTTCGTGCGGTACTGCGGCGGCGCGAGCCAAGCCGGTGTTTGTTCAGGACGTTGCCATCGACCCGCTCTGGGACGATTATCGAGCCGTCGCATTGCAGCATGGTCTGCGCTCGTGCTGGTCTGTGCCGATTATCGCCGTCAACTCGAATGACGACAAAACTCGGGTCCTGGGAACATTTGCCGTTTATCGGAACGAGGTGGGAACGCCGACTGCTGCGGAGATCGAAGTCATTGACCATGCCGTCAATCTGGCTCGTGTCGCCATTGAACAGTCCAATTCCCAGCAGGCCCTGAAAGCCAGTGAAGAATTGTTTCGCACGCTCGTGGAACAAGCGGCCGATGCATTCTACCTGCATGATACCGAAGGCATATTTGTCGATGTCAATCGAAAGGCCTGCGAATCACTGGGATTGAACCGTGAGGAACTGCTGTCGATGAACGTCACGGAGATCATCAGTCCGTCGGACGTCAACATCTATCGTCAATTATGGAAGAAGATCGAGTACGGCAAAGATTTCACCCTTGAGTCCGAATTCGTGCGGAAAAGTGGTAAGAAATTCGCCGTTGAAGTTCGTATGGGCTGTGTCGAATCGCAGGGACGCCGTCTGATCCTGGCGCTTGTCCGCGATATCTCAAAGCGAAAGGAAATGGATCGACAGCTGCGGTTGATGCAGTTCAGTATCGATAAAGCAGTGGATCCGGTCTTCTGGATTTCGCCTTCGGCAGAGATTCTTTACGTCAATGATGCGGCCTGTCAGATATTGGGCTTCGAGCGAGATAAACTGATCGGACAGACCATCCCCGATATCGATCTCAATTTTTCTGCCGAACTATGGGGACCTCATTGGGAAGATTTGAAACAACATGGCTCACTGACCTTTGAGTCGGATCATCTGACCGTGGATGGCCGAACGCTCAAAACAGAAGTCACCGCAAATTACTTGCGATATGAAGGCCGCGAATACAATTGTGCGGTGATGCGCGACATTACAGAAAAGAAGCGACTGCAGTCCCAGTTCTTTCAAGCACAGAAGATGGAGGCGGTCGGTCAACTGGCGGGAGGCATCGCGCACGATTTCAATAATCTGCTGACCGTTATCAATGGATATTCAGACCTGCTGCTGATGGATGCTTCGTTGCGCGAGACGCAGCGAGTAACTCTGCAGGCCATTCTCGATGCCGGCGAACGGGCCGCACGCCTGACACATCAATTGCTGGCATTCAGCAGAAAGGCCGTTGTCGAACCCAAGATCGTGGATCTGAACGAAGTTGTTGAGCAATCCGTCAAACTGCTCCGCAGAATCATCGGAGAACATATTGTCCTGTCGGTCTATCTCTCTCCAGACTTGCCGCCGATCCAGGCAGACCCCGGCCAGGTCGAACAGGTGATTATGAATCTGGTATTGAATGCCCGCGATGCGATGCCTGACGGCGGGAAGCTCACCATCGAAACTCACGATCGACTGGTCGTGGAACAGGACCCGTCGGCCCGTACCCCGTTGGAATCCGGTCGATATGCCGAACTCATCGTTGCGGACACGGGATGTGGAATGACGGACGAGGTCAAAAGTCATCTCTTCGAGCCGTTTTTTACGACAAAGGGAGTCGGCAAGGGAACAGGGCTTGGGCTTGCCGTGGTCCATGGTGTCGTTCAGCAGTGTCGTGGAAGTGTCGCCGTGGAGAGCGACGTTGAGAAGGGAACGTCGTTTCGACTGATGTTTCCCGCAATTTTGTATTTTAAGCCGGACATCGCCACGCTCTCTGGCAATGGTTCCGCACTCAACTCCGAGACCGTCTTGCTTGTTGAAGATGAGAATGTGGTACGCAAATTCACCAGAACTATTCTGGAACGCCACGGATTCCAGGTCCTCGAGGCGGTCGATGGTAAGGCGGCTCTGCAGATTGCCAGTGATTATCATGGGCCATTGGAACTGCTCGTCACTGATATCGAAATGCCTGAAATGGGCGGACGGCAACTGGCGGATCTGCTGACGGTAATGCGGCCGGAAATGAAAGTCCTTTACATGAGTGGCTACACGGACAACGAATCGCTGCAGTCAAAACTGAATGCCAGCCGCGAATGCTTTATCTCCAAGCCATTCGCGGCGGCATCACTAATTCAAAAGATCCGAGGTGTGCTCGGAACGACGTAGTTCGTCAGACCGCGACCCGAACGAGGTCCCCCAGATCAACGACCCTGGTCACGCGACCACAGATGATCTGTGCATCGATCCGGTTCTGGCATCCCACCGAACTATCCAGGGCGTGTTCCACGATATCAACGATCTCGCCTACGATAACGCCGATTTGCAGTTCACCACATTGATAGACCACGACTGGAATCTGCCCCCCATGTTCGGAGTCTGTCGAGTCACCGCCATTCATACCCGACGAATGGACGAGCCGCATGAGGGGCATGATCTGGCCGCGATATTGAATAACATCCGTGGAGTCGAATCGCTCGATATCCTTGATGCGGAATTCCTCCAACCTCGCAATCGTCCCCAGCGAGATCGCAGCCCGCGTACCGTCACCCGGATCGACGATCAACCACGAGTGTGGTTCCGTCGCCTGGTTGTCCGCCGAAGATTTACTTTCCGATTTGAGAAGATCGCGCTGTTCGTCCAGGACCTGCGCCAGTCTGGCAACACCGGCAACGTCCAGAATCAGTGAGACACGGCCATCGCCCATGATGGTGGCTCCTGCATAGGCCAGAATTCCCTTCAGGTGTAGTCCGAGCGGTTTCACAACGATTTCCTGCATATCGGTGATCGAATCGACCACAAGCCCAAACGGTTTCCCTTCCGCCTGCAGGACGACAATATTGACTTCACCTTCAGCGCGTCGTTCGTCGTCCGTTCGGTGTGCACGCAGTCCGAGTTGTTCATCAAGGTAAAGCAATGGCAGCAGATTGCCACGAAGCCGGTAGACGGGGACGTTGTGAATCTGCTCGATTTCCTTCTCAACCTGATCCCCTTCCAGACGAACCAGTTCCAGCAGGCTGGCCTGGGGAATGCAGTAGCAATCGCCATCGCAGGTGACGGTGAGTCCGGGAACAATGGCGAGTGTCAGGGGAATCTTGATCCGCATTGTAGTTCCCGATCCTTGAACGCTGTGGATCTCCAGTGTTCCGCCAATCTTTTCGACATTGGTTTTGACGACATCCATACCAACACCCCGTCCAGAGACGTTGGTGACCTGAGCCGCCGTCGAAAATCCAGGAAGCAGGATCAATCGAGTGAGATCACGGTCAGACATTGCGGTCGCCTGCTCGGCAGTGATCAATCCCTGGTTAATTGCCTTTTCCTTCACGCGGACCAGATTGATCCCCGCGCCATCATCGCCGATCTCAATGATGACCTGTCCCCCTTCATGATACGCACGCAGCAACAGTGTTCCTTCCCCCTGCTTGCCTGCTGCTTCACGAACAGCGGGAGTTTCAATCCCATGGTCGACTGAATTGCGAACGATGTGCGTCAATGGATCCTTGATTGCTTCCAGGATCGTCTTGTCGAGTTCCGTGTCGGCACCGTCCATCTTGATCTGGACTTTCTTACCGAGCGAGGCGGACAAGTCACGCACAACGCGTGGCAATCGGCTCCAGGCGTTTTGAATCGGCTGCATCCGGGTCTTCATGATTCCTTCCTGTAGTTCCGCGGTAATTAGATTCAATCGCTGTGATGCCGCAATGATAACCGCGTCATCGCTATGCCGGCTGTATTGCAGAATCTGATTGCGAGCCAGCACCAGTTCACCCACCAGATTCATCAGGCGATCCAACAGCGAAACATCCAGACGAACTGTTGTCTCACTCAGCGCATGGCTCTTGTCGGCCGTATCGACCGGCATCGAACTCTCGCCGAATCCGGGGTTGCTATTTGAAATCAGATAATCGTTTTTTCCGCTGGAGTCAGCACCGACGCTTCCAGGATCAGAATCCTGGCGGTCACCCTGCACAGGGCGAGGCGACTCAGGTTTGCACAAAGGCGTTCCAACCTTGTAGGGCACCGAATCTGATTCACCGATTGAACTGTCGGACCCACTATTCCTCTTCCGTCGCTTTTTGAGTGTGCCAGAACTTTGACCTGACAGATCCGCCACGACGGCCGCAACGTTAGACAGTTCTCCGTTCGCTTCAGACGCCGAGCCGTCTTTAGCTCCGCCTGCAGCTCGTTTCCTGCGTCGCGCTCGCGTCTTGCGCTCTGCAGTCGTTTCGGTGTCAAAAACTTGCTTATCCAGCACCGATTGCAATCCGGGATCGCTCGAATCCTCCGGCGCGACGGGAATGACTTCACCGACCTTCAATCGATCCAAGGTCGCGACGAGTTCCGCATAGTTATTCTCTCCTTCTGTCCCGGAAACCTCGATCATGGCAAGGATCGTCCGGACGGCATCGACCATCGCCAGCAAACCGTTGGTGATGTTCGAGCTCAACTTCAATTCGCCATCGCGTAAACGCACCAGCAGACTCTCGCCAACGTGCGTCACATGTTCCAGCATCGGGAAGCCAAGAAAGCCGCAGGTCCCTTTGATGGTGTGAATCGTACGAAAAATACTCGACAATCGACTGCGATCATCGGGTGCATCTTCGAGTGCTACGAGATCACGATCGAGTTGATCCAGGTTGTCGTAGCTTTCCACCAGAAACTCTTTGACGATCTCGTCCATTGTTTCCATTTCACAGGCTCCCGTGTCACAGTGTCATTGAGGCATGCTGAGTGACCTCCGTTGATACGGTGGTCGTTGAAGACGGACTCTTGCCACTACACTCAACGAATGCGCCACAGATTACTTGCCCGGAAATGTTTCTCTAAACATTACAATGAAGGACCGACAAGTAAATATAGCGAATAGTCCTTGCACGCGGCGCACGCAGATTGAAAGCACGGGGACACGGTGAAACGAGCGTACGCGCGTGGGTTCCTGCGTGCGCCGGAACACAAGAGGCATGCGTTCCTGAGGGGATCCATGTCCGGACATAGTAGAGCTATGAAACGACGCACGCGACACGATATTAAGAACGTGTGCGGATTAATTGTCGATTCAAAGAAAGGGCGTAAGCCCCGGATTCTTTACTGGAGTCGTGCGATCACCCAACCACACAAGAATCCGGGGCTTACAACACCCGCGAGAAGCGGAGAATTTACACGGCGTCACACAAGACTGTGTCGATGTGCGTACGCGGAGTCGATGACTGATACACCAATGTCAACGGAAAGTCAGCAAACTCAATCGTAACTCGTGTGGTGCCTGCCGCGATGTGGGCATCCGGTGATGTCAACGTCTATACGACAGGGAGCGACAGTTCGGCTTCATCGCCGATGATTCCCTTCAGATTTCCACCAATCTGATTCGCAATTTCCCCTAGGGCATCGAACATGTCCGACTGACTCGGTGTTTCACCAAGCGGTGTCGCGAAGATCGTGCAGGCGATCACGGCAGCAAGTTGCTCGTCGGCAATCACCTCCAGGTGGTCTCGGTGCAGTCCCTGAATTGCGACTGATGCCGAGAGCCAGCGAGTTGCTTTTGTTGGTGAATCTGCAGGTTGCTGTGGAAATTCGACCATTGTTTCGCAGACATCTCGTCCAAGTTGACGCAAGATCTCTTCAGTAATTTGCATGATGGCTATTTCTCAACAGGTGATTGAGTGAAGTAGTCCGACCCAGCTTGTCTCGGTGTTACGGCCAGTGCAGTACGTTTGGGTTGGTGCAGGGAAGAGAGCGTATTGCAAGGACTGCAAGTGCACCGAGACAAGCTCGGCCAGGTTGTAAAAGTCAAAGGGTTAAACCGGGCGGTAGAAAACACTCTTGTCGACTTCATGTCTGCCGAACGGGACATTGAGTCCGAGAAGGGTCTCGCTGCCGCCGAGCAGCATGTATCCATCGGATCGGATATGCGTCCGGATGTGTTCGAAGATCGATCGCTTCGACGCGTTGTCAAAATAAATCAGGACGTTCCGGATCGAGACGAAATCAAAGATTGGAAGAGCCGGCCAGGGCATCGTCAAATTGAGCTTTCGGAACTCTATCATTTTTCGAAGTGGTTCTCGGACTTGCCAGTCAGTACCTTTCCGATCGAAGTATTTTACGAGAAGCCTGACGGGAAGACCGCGGTTTACTTCGAACTGGGTATAAATTCCTTCGCGAGAACGTGCCAGCATTTCATCGGACAGGTCGGTCGCCAGTATTTTCACGTTCCAGTCGGCTAACTCAGGAAAATGCTCTGCGAGGATGATCGCCATCGTGTATGGCTCCTGTCCGCTGGAACTGGCGGCGCACCAGATCGAGAGCTTTCGCTCCGATTTTCGCGCAGCGGCGATCGCGGGAATGATTGCGCTGCGCAGGGCATCAAACGGGTGAATATCGCGAAAGAAGCTAGTTTCGTTGATTGTCATTGCTTCTGCAACACGTTCGCGCAACCGAGATGAGGCACCGCGACGCAGGTCGGTCATCAGTTCTTCGATCGAGTGCAGTCCGGTCGTCTGCACGACCGCATTAAGTTTTGACTCAACGAGGTAGCCCTGGGTTGAAGACAAGACAATTCCGGCGCGTTCAGCAACCATGCGGCGAACAAAGTCGAATTCAGCAGGTGCGAGTGGCATGATTGGTCCAATGGTCAGGAAGAACTGTGATCACCAATGTGTATTTCTGGATGTTTGCTGCAGACGAGCCAGGCCTATGTAGTAATGAGATTGCGACGTTCGCGGACATTCTGGGCGGCGACGATGCTTGTGATGGCATGAGCCATTTCAGCCAGCGGCACAATTCGTTCTGCGAGATCCGATTTGATAATGGCACGTGGCATTCCCCAGGCAACGCTTGTTTCCTCGTCTTGTACAAGGATGCGTCCCCCATGCCATTTGATCTCCTGACAACCGTCAAGTCCGTCTTTTCCCATGCCCGTCATAACAACAGCGAGGCAGCGGTTGTGATACGTTCTCGCGATCGACCGAAACATGACGTCGGCACTGGGGCGGCACGAGTTTTCTGGTGGATCGTTTGTCAAATGAAGTGTGACATTGGAACGATTCCGCCTGGTGACCATGTGCTGGTCGCCAGGGGCAATCCACGCCTGACCGGGCCCCAGTACAGATCCTTCAGCACCTTCACGAACCTGCAATTGGCAAATATTGTTGAGCCGTTCGGCCAGGAATCGCGTACAGTGAATCGGCATATGTTGCGTGATCAGGATCGGGACATCAAAGTTTGCGGGAAACTCTTTCAGAACCTGTGCCAGTGCACTGGGGCCTCCTGTCGAAATTCCAATCCCGACAACCTCGATCGTTTCGTGGCTGCGAGATGGTGAAATATGCGGAGCCGATGAGGGATCGCGCGTTACCTTGGCAGGGAACAATCGCTTCTGGCGCAACCCCTGAAACCAGCGCCCCCACCGTTTCAATTTCGGAATCACGGTCGATTTCAGATAGGTGACAGCATCATTGATTTGTCCACTGACACTCGGCTTCGGAACGTAATCATTGGCTCCACGTGTCAGCGCATCGACGGTGGCTTCGGTGTCCACTGCCAGTGTACAGAACATGATGATGGGGATATCCGGATCGAGCTTACGAATGGCTCCCACCGTATCTTTCCCGCTCGACAATGGCTCGACATCCAGGAGGATGACATCCGGAAGTGTTGTCGGAAACTGGCTGACCGCATCAACGCCATTTCTTGCTGAGCCACAGACATGCAGTTCCAGATCGACCGACATCACGAACCGAAGCATCCGGCAGATCGTTTCGGAACAATCGACGAAGAAGATGCGGACCGGCGGCGGCATCACATTGGTATCGTCCGTAGAATTCACGATCAGCTTTCCTTTTCTATCGAAAGTTCACTACCAGCGTCAGCGTAGAAGCCTCAATCGAACTGCCGAGCCGTGACACCAATCAACTGAAGCTTTTCTACGAGGATCTCTGACGTAAATGGCTTCATGACAAATTCGTCGACACCTGCCATCAGCGCGCGGGCCATGCGGGTCGGTTCCGTCTCGGTCGTAACCATGACCAGTTTCAGGTCGTCGTAATTGGGGTTCGATCGAATGATTTCGATGAATTCCAACCCGTTCATCTCGGGCATATTCCAGTCGACAAGAACCAGTTCTGTCTCTGGAAACTGACGCAGCTGGTTCAGACCTTCGCGTCCGTTTTCAGCTTCGATTGTTTCGAATCCAAGCTGTGACACGATCAGCTTCAAAATACGCCTCATGGCGCGAGAATCGTCGATAATCAAGGCTTGCATGTAACGGTTCCCGAATGATGTGGCAGGCGGCCCCGTCATGAGGCTGCACGTAGAAATGACATATGGCGTCCGGCACCGTGCCGTCATGAATTCAGCCGACGCGACGGCCTGCGGGGAAAAGCCCCTGCCTGGCGTACGTCAGTGATTAACGGGTCTGCACGCGACACCCCGAAGGGAGTGTCTGAAGTGCACAGACCTGCTCACCACCGAGGCTGGCTCGGTGGTGTTGGAGGAAACTGGCCTATCGAGGGTCGATGGGCTGACCTTCCGGAGATTGCAAACGATACTTGCCTGGCCTGGACGAGCTGGAACCTGAGTGCGATTCCGAACCTGGCAGATTCTGCGTCTCATTGGCAGGCTGCCTGCGGAACTGGCTGACGAGCGACTGCAATTCTGCAGCCATCCCCGCCAGCTCATCGCTCGCCTTCTGCATGTTCGAGGCACCCTCCATCGTACTTTGTGCCGTCTGTGCCACGCTCGTGATGTTCTGAGCGATTTCCGAACTGCCTTTGGCAGCATCGGAAACATTGCGGCCAATTTCGATTGTCGTTGCCGTCTGTTCTTCCACAGCACTGGCAATACTGTTGGAGATGTCATTCACCTGGTTGATGATCGTCGAGATCTGCGCAATTGCCTGAACTGCTCCCTTGGTGTCACGCTGAATGGCATCGATCTTCTGGCCGATATCTTCGGTCGCCTTGGCCGTCTCTTTGGCAAGCTCCTTGACTTCGTTGGCGACGACGGCAAATCCCTTGCCCGCTTCGCCTGCACGAGCCGCTTCGATCGTGGCGTTCAACGCCAACAGGTTCGTCTGCTGCGCGATGGAAGTGATCACCTTGATGACCTTGCCAATTTCGGCACTACTTTCACCCAGCTTGTTGATCGTCGTGTTTGTCGCTTCAGCCACGTTGACAGCAGTCGCCGCGACCTTGGCGGCTTCGGTCGCACTCTTGGAGATCTCACGAACCGTGGCACTCATTTCTTCAATGCTGGATGCGACGACCTGAATGTTGGTACTGACCTGCTCAGATGCGGCGGAGACGATCATCGCCTGTGACGAGGTCTGCTTTGCGTTCGACGTCATTTGAACGCTGACCGTGGAGAGCTCAACCGATGCTCCGGCCAGTGATGTCGCATTCTCGGCAATCCCGTCCACTTTCACTTTCAGTTCTTCGGTTTCCCGCCGTTCCCGCTCGGTCGCCTCCAGAATGGTTCGTTCATTGGCGAGCTTCTCGGTAATGCACGACCACGAAACCAATGTCCCCAGGAAGTTTCGCTGATCATCGTAAGCAGCGTTCACGATGAGTTCGAATGTCTCGACTCCGATTACTATCTGTCCGCGAATCGGAAACTTGGAGGGATCGGCCAGCATGCGCCGCTGGTGCATCGGACTCTTGTGAAAGATATCCATATTCTGCCCGACGATATTCTCGACTTTGACGGGCAAATGCTGTTCCACCTTGCGCAGCAGTTGGATTGCCGAAGCATTTGCATAGGTGATTTTGAAATCTTTGTCAGCGAACGTGACGCTTGCCGCCTGGCAATTAATCATGGCCGTGAATTGGGTATTGATCGCTTCCTTTTCGACGCGTTCAATCGCCCCCGAGACCAGTGTCCCGACATTTCTGAGCGCATCCAATCGCTCTTGTGAAGGGGTGAGTGTTTCGAGGGCGAAGAAGTCCATCGTCCCAATAACGTTTCCACGCAGGATAATCGGGAAGCAGACTCCTGAGCGAACGCCCGCCCGCAGTGCGACGGGGGCTCGGCAACAGTCGGTCATTTGCGAGATATCCGCCGTAAAAAACAGTTCTCGCTGACGCCACGCGCGTCCGGATAGACCTTCCCCTTCCCGGAAGCGAGCTTCACGAGTCACGCGACGGAACTCTTCATTGACAGAACCGGATTCGGCTGTGAATCGCAGAGCTTTTTCCTTGGGGTCGATGGTCCAGTATGATGCGTACTCCCAGCCGAACGCTGATTTGACCGTATCGAGTGCAATCTGAATGGCATCCGCAACGCTCGAAGCCCGATAGATGGCTTCAACAACGCGCAATACTGCCCTGGTGTTTTCGTTGGCTTCTTTCAGCAGAGTCGCGGCATCTGAAGATGCCGCCACAACCTTCGTGGCTGGACGTCGCTTTTCGGCAACTGCGACGCCATTCTGACTGGGATTCCTGGCCATCTGGGATGTCTTTCTAGAGAGGTAATTTCGTGATGATGGATAAAGATCGTCGACGTGCAGGGGGACCGAGGCGGATCCTTCGATCAGGCACACTACGCCCGATGTGAGAGTGGCGAACCGGGGTGATGTGGGCCGGGATAATGCAGAACTGACTTAGTCGGGGCGGACGACGTTATCGATATGCAGGATCAGGAGAAATCCATTCT
>CAIWEX010001055.1 GCA_903911795.1 uncultured Schlesneria sp. | reverse complement strand
TCAGAGGTCTTGCGAATGAGAAGCGTTGGTTCGCGGATAGGCTGTGAATTTATTCGGAAGCGGGTTGCGAAAATCGAGTCTGGAGCTCGAACGTCGGGAGGATGGACCTTTCCCCCATTAAAGAAGCGTTGGTTCGCGGAGCGAACCACGACTTTGTGTTGACATCTCGTTTTCTCTTCAGTAAATTACCGTTCGGTTATATTACCGAAAGGTGACGCATGTCGGTTGATCAACTGAGTCTCACGTTCGCTGCCATTTCCGATCCAACGCGGCGTGCTATTCTGCTGCGACTTTCTAAAGGCGAGGCACCGGTCAAGGAGTTGGCCGAGCCATTCCAGATGACTCAGCCCGCCATCACAAAGCACCTGAAGGTGCTGGAAAAAGCAGGTCTGATTGAACGATCACGTTCCGCTCAGATGCGACCTTGCAAGCTACGCGCCAAGCCGTTGAAAGATGCCGCTTCCTGGATCGACCGCTACCGCACATTCTGGGAAGAGTCTCTCGATCGACTCGACGATTACCTCAAGGAACTGCAAGCCGAGTCAGATGCCAAACCGAGTTCATCCTCACGCAAAAAAAGGAGCCGCTGAATGCCCGCTGATCATCAGTTGTCGCAAGCCAATCTGGATAACCCCGTTGAAATCATCATCAGCCGGACATTTGCCGCGCCACGCGAACTGGTTTGGCTGGCGTGGACTGATCCCAATCACGTCGGTTGTTGGTGGGGACCTGCGGGTTTTACCACCACGACGCATTCAATGGATGTCCGTCCGGGCGGGGCTTGGCGTTACACCATGCACGGCCCCGATGGTCGTGACTACGGAAATCGCGTCGACTACATTGAAATTGATAAGCCTTCGCGACTCATCTATACGCTCCGCGGCGAGGGGAGTGATGACTCCGTCAGTTTTCGAACGGAAGTTTCCTTTGAGTCGATCGGCGAGAACGGTAGTGGTACGAAGGTGACGATGCGGACAATCTTTCCATCTGCGGAAGCACGCGACTTCGTCATCAACGACCATGGAGCCGTGGAGGGGGGCAAGCAACACCTGGCGAATCTGGAGGACTATGTTGCAAGCATGTCGGCTGGCGATGACCACGAACCTCCTTTCACAATCAGCCACGTCGTCAATGCGACACAAGAAAAGACCTGGCAGGCCTGGACAGAGCAAGAGCATCTGCGGCAATGGTTTGGTCCCAAGGGATCGACGATCCTGCACGCGACAGTGGACCTTCGCGTCGGTGGGATGTTTCACTACTGCATGAGCCATCCGAATGGCATGGAGATGTGGGGTCGCTGGGTCTTCCAAACCATCAATCGCCCCGACAAGCTCGAATTCATCAGCAGCTTCTCAAACGCCAGTGGCGAAATTACTCCAGCACCGTTTCAGGGACTCGATGACTTCCCACCCGAGACGTGGACCACCGTGACATTTGTTGAACACGCAGGCAAAAGCAGGGGAACCGTCGTCACCGTCGAAGCCAAACCGTTCAACGGCACCAAAGTCCAACGCGACTTCTTCACGGCATTCCACGGTTCCATGCAACAGGGCTGGACGGGCACCATGCAACAGCTTGCAGAGTTTCTCGGCAACTGACCAAGGCTCCTCTTTTTACGTTTATGGCTCAAAGGGCCAACAGGCAACGCTGTGAAGCATTAAAACTGGGGTTTCCGTGAGTGGAGCAGCAGCGGCGATGCCTATCTGCTCAACTGTTCGGAGTACTTGATATGACGAGATCTGGCATTGATCGCTGACGGAGTTGCGTCTTAAAGCCCAGGGTTGCTCACGCAGTGAGCTACCCTGGGT
>CAIWEX010001054.1 GCA_903911795.1 uncultured Schlesneria sp. | reverse complement strand
GTCCCGGCAATTCCGCCGCCGTGGAATTATTTTTCAATGGGGTTGAGTTCTTCCGTCGCAGTGCCAATGCCAAGGAATCGGTCAGTCCCCTGACGATTGGCGAGTGGTACCAGGTGCAACTGACGCTCGACGTTAAAGCTCGGACGTACACAGGAATGCTCGTCTCCAAGAATGGTGGAAAGACGGCGTTTCAGGGCGAACTGGCAACCGGCTGGGATGGTACGATCGATTATTCGTTCATCGACAGTTACGGGCACATTGGAGGCGTTCGCCCATCACTGGATGCGGACAATTTCGTCGTCAGCGACAAGTCTCCGTTTGAAGCTTCGTCGATCGCTGATCTGCCGAAGCGGACGGCCGGTGAGCGACGACAAAAGGTTTCTGAAATCCGAAAACAACTCGCCTCAGCCCGTGACAACGCTGACGCCGTCAGGCTGGAACTGAGCAACTTGCTTGCCCAAGGTCCATTTCCAATGACGTATGGAATTTCTGAGGGGACACCACACAACGTTCGTACACAATTGCGCGGTGAGCCTGATCGTCCGGGAGTTGAAGTTCCGCGGGGCTTTATCGCTGTTCTTGGAGGAAACGCACTCCCTGCGGATGTGAAAGGGAGCGGAAGGCTGGAACTGGCGCGATGGTTGACTCGCCCCGACAATCCGTTGACAGCCCGAGTCATGGTGAACCGTATCTGGCAGTATCATTTCGGACGGGGTTTGGTGAAAACTCCAAACGACTTCGGCGTTCGAGGCCGGGAACCGACACATCCTGAACTGCTCGATCATCTGGCAACTCAATTTGTGCAAAGCGGCTGGTCGATCAAGTCCATACATCGATTGATTATGCTCAGTTCCACGTACCAGCAGTCCTCGCAACCCTCTGGCAGCGTCGCCGCCAACGTCTCAGCCGATCTCAGCGATCGGTATGCGTCGTTTCCTCGTAGAAGGTTATCTGCAGAAGAAATCCGCGACACGATTCTGATGGTGAGTGGCGACCTTGACCGAACTCCGGGAGAGGAACACCCGTTCCCCTCGCCGATCACCTGGGGCTATTCACAGCATGCGCCGTTCAATGCGGTCTATGACCACGATAAGCGAAGTGTCTATCTGATGACCCAGCGCATTCGCAGACATCCGTTCCTGGCATTGTTCGATGGAGCCGATCCCAATACGACGACAGCGGAACGTCTGGCAACAACTGTCCCGACACAGGCTCTGTTTTTTCTGAATGATCCGTTTATCTATGCCAAGTCGGAACGATGGGCGGATCGTCTACTTGGCTTGAAAAACGCAGATTTGGAACGGATTGGATCGGCCTGGCGGACTGCCTTCGGACGTATGCCAACCGAACAGGAAGCGAAGGACGGGACAGAGTTTCTGATGCTCTATCGCCAGGAACTCACCGCAGCAAATGCTGATGCCGTGGATCGTCGTGCGTTGGCCGCGTACCTGCGGACGTTGATTGGCAGTAATGAGTTTTTGCATGTGGATTGATGGGCGAGTTTTTGACGCTGGACTCAGATGCGATTTTGATTTCGAAAAATGATTGAAAAGATGCGAATGACGGGGAGACCTTCGGTCGACCGTTTCGGCGGGGTCGGGAGACCCGCGCCGATCGCGCGTCTTTACATTTGGACTGCTTGCGGAACTTTCAGATGAACAAATCTCATGACCAGTGAACAACCTGTTACCAGCCGACGTCACGCTTTGCGATCGCTCGTCGGCAGTTCGATTCTGTTTCCGGGGATCGTTTCTCAATTGCTGGCGGACGACGCTGCACATGCGACTACCGTCGATCCTCTCGCCCCGCGACCCACGCATTTTCCTGCGCGTGCCAAGCGAGTCATCTTCCTGTTCATGAGTGGTGGGGTTTCGCACGTCGATTCGTGGGACGCGAAGCCAAAGTTGTTCAAGGATGCGGGGCAGACGGTTTCGGTGAACGAGTTCCAGGGGCGCAAGGGGGACTTCAAAATGTTCCTCAACCGGCCGCGCTGGGAATTCGCCCCGCATGGCCAATGCGGAACAGAAGTCAGCTCGCTATTTCCTCACATGGCAGAATGTGTTGACGATCTGTGCGTCATCCGCTCGATGCAGTCGGATCACACGAATCACTATGAAGCAACATTGGGAATTCATACCGGCTCGTTCACGTTTGCTCGTCCGAGTATTGGTGCCTGGATGAGTTACGGGCTGGGGACGATGAACCGCAATCTGCCATCGTTTGTTGTGATCGCACCCCAGACGCCATACGCCGGTGGTCAGGTCTGGGGGAGTGATTTTCTACCAGGGTCTCATCAGGGAACACTCGTTGTTCCTGGTCCCGAACCGGTGGTGAATATCAAGCGACGTGCTCCAAGCCTGCGTTTGCAGGAACTGGAACTGGGGGCCATGAGTCGGTTGAACGAACGGCACTTGGCATCGCACGCCAACGATCCGCAACTAGCCGCCCGGATGAAGTCGTTTGAGACGGCGTTTGGAATGCAGTCGGAAATGCCTGAGGTTTTTGATCTGTCTCAGGAAACCAAGTCAACGCTGGAAATGTACGGTTTGGAGCCGGGAAGTACCAAAGGTTTCGCGTGGCAATGCCTGGTCGCTCGCCGATTGGCAGAACGAGGCGTGCGATTTATTGAGTTGATCGATGTCGGATCGTCGAACAACTGGGACGCCCACGGAGACATGCAGACTCATGCCCCACTTGCCCGTAACGTCGATCAAGCGATCGCAGGACTGTTGCGGGACCTGAAACAGCGAGGGATGTTGGATGACACGCTGGTTGTCTGGACATCCGAATTCGGCAGAACTCCCTTTAACGCGGCGGCCGATGCCAAGGGCCGTGAACATCATCACTGGGTCTTTTCTTCGTGGCTGGCCGGGGCGGGAGTAAAGCCGGGCATTACGTACGGCGAATCCGACGAATATGGTATTCGCGTGGCCAAGGATGCCGTTCACGTCCACGATTTTCACGCGACGATCCTGCATCTGATGGGCCTGGACCACACGCGTTTGACGTACCGTAATTCGGGCCGGGACTACCGGCTGACAGATGTCCATGGCCGCGTGGTGAATGATGTTCTCGTGTGATTGCTTGCTGAACATTGTCTGAGTCGACAACCGGAATTCGTCGTGTTCTCGAACGATGATTCGCGAAAACGGCTGCTTCCGCCGTGATACTTTGATATCGTTGGTGTGTTGGAGTTCCACTGATCTCGGACGTACACGCCATGAGAATGATGACAATTGGAATCGGACTTCTGCTGCTATCGGCATCTGTGCGTGCCGACGACTTCTTCGTGCAGAAGATCGAACCGATTCTGAAGGCTCGCTG
>CAIWEX010001053.1 GCA_903911795.1 uncultured Schlesneria sp. | reverse complement strand
GTAACGCAGAGACGCAAGGGCGCAGGGTCGCAGAGGAATTGATTTTTGATGCTTTTTGCCTGCGTCTCTGCGTTTCCATTCTTCCGGATTTCGGTTTCCGCCGGTCGCTCGTGGTCTGTGCTTTTTGTTCGGCGCGAGTTTCCCGACCGCCGAAACCGACGACCGAAGGTCTCCTCTTCTCGTCTCTTTTCTTTACGGCCTGGCAGTCATACATGCGATGAAAATCAGGCGCCCAATTGCAGACGGCTATCTTCACGCAGGAGCGTGAAGGCCACTTTCGGAAAGACCCCTGTTCGGCGTCGACCCATTTCATAACCACCGACATCAAAAGATCGCATCGCGTTTCGACCAAAGAACTTCCCTGATCAATTGCTGACAATTCGTCGTTTCGCTTCCCATTGTCGCGCGAAAATGCGATACCATCATCGTTCACGGTTGGTATGCGTTGGCTACGGAACGGCTCTTGATAATGGAACAGCACACTCCCACCGCAGTTGATCTGGCGCGAGTCGCCACGGAACTGCATCTTCGGCTTGAGCAAGTCACCCACACGGTGCAGTTGCTCGACGAGGGAAATACTGTTCCTTTCATTACCCGCTATCGCAAAGAGCGGACCGGCAACCTGCACGAAGAACAGATCCGCGCGATTCAGGAACGTGTGCTCTCTCTACGCCAATTAGCTGATCGTGCTGCGGACATCCTGCGGTTGATTGAGAGTCAGGGGAAGCTGACCCCCGAACTGCGTGCAGAGATCTGTCGGGCAGATTCATTGAAACGCCTGGAAGACCTGTACCTCCCGTTCCGCCCCCGCAGACGATCACGGGCCACGATAGCTCGAGAACGTGGACTTGAGCCACTGGCAGAGTCGATCTGGAATCAATCACTGACAGACAACAGATTGCAGACTGCGGCTGCCGCATTTGTCCGCCCTGAACAGGAGTTGCCGGATGTCGCCACAGTGCTTGCCGGGGCGGCTGACATCCTCGCGGAAAAGATATCGGATGATGCCGATATGCGAGAGCGTTGCCGCACGGTCGCTCGACAGACGGGGCGCCTCACTTCGGTTGGTACGAAGACGGCCGACCAGACACACCCCGAGTTTCGTGATTACTTCGAATATGGCGAACCGATTACCAAGATGCCCCCTCATCGCATACTGGCGTTGAATCGCGGGGAAGAGCAAAAGGCATTGCGAGTCTCTTTCGAGTGGGACTCCCCTCAGGCCGAACGAGTGGCCTTGGATTATCTGCGACTCCATCAACATCCCTGCCGTGAATTTTTGACGGCGTGTGTCATTGATGCACTCGATCGCTTTATTCGCCCCGCCCTGGAACGGGAAGTCCGTCGCGATCTGACGGAAAAAGCCGAGCGACACGCGATTTCGGTCTTCTCGCAGAATCTTCGTCAGTTACTGCTGCAACCACCGTTGCGTGATCAGCGAGTCCTTGCGATCGATCCTGGATTCCGGACGGGCTGCAAGCTGGCTGCTTTGGACGAATTCGGCAACCTGCTCGGAATCGACATCATCAGCATCGTTGGTTCGGCGGAACGCAAAAGTGACGCTCGCACAAAGCTTGCGTCCTTCTTGCGTGAGCACCGCTGCAACGTGATCGCCATCGGCAATGGCACCGCGTGTCGAGAAACCGAAGAACTGGTTTCTGAATTGATTTCGACCGAATGCCCCGAGGCTCGCTATATCATCGTCAACGAGGCAGGTGCGAGTATCTATTCGACGAGTACCGTGGCTCAACAGGAGTTCGCTAACCTGGATGCGACTGCCCGCGGCACGATCAGCATCGGCCGTCGCCTGCAGGATCCACTCAGCGAACTCGTGAAGATCGAACCGCAGCACATCGGTGTCGGCATGTATCAGCACGACTTGAATGCGAAACAGTTGAAAGAAGCGCTGGATGATGTCGTTGAGTCGTGTGTCAACTTCGTCGGAGTGGATCTGAATACTGCTAGCCCATCGTTACTGATGCATGTCTCTGGGTTCAACCAGCTCATCGCCAGGCGTGTTGTTGAGTACCGCGAGAAGAGCGGACGATTCCAAAGCCGCAAGCAGTTGCTTGACGTGCCAGGGGTCGGCCCCGCAACGTTCACTCAGGCGGCTGGTTTTCTGAAGCTCGATGGTGAAGAGCCACTCGACAACACCTGGATCCATCCCGAAAGTTACGAGGTCGCCCGCCTGTTATTGGCAAGGTGCGACCTGTCGCCAGACCTCCTGCGACCGGGAACCGATCCATCGCCACTGCGTGAACGATTGTCAGCGATCGAGGCCCCGCAAATTGCCCAGGAGCTGACCGTTGGTTTGCCGACATTGACAGATATCGTGGATGCATTGCTGCGACCAGGTCGTGATCCTCGCGCTGATCTTCCTTTGCCGGTCTTTCGTCAGGGGGTCCTATCGCTCGACGACATCGAAGTTGGCATGGAGTTGCAGGGGACGGTTCTGAATGTCGTCGACTTCGGTGCGTTCGTGGATGTTGGCTTGAAAGACTCGGCACTCGTTCACATCAGCCAACTGGCATCTCATTTCGTTCGATCACCGCAGGACATCGTTTCGATTGGTGTTGTCGTCACCGTTTGGGTTCTGTGCGTTGTTCGGGACCGAAAACGGATCGGCCTGACCATGAGTCCCCCGAACGGTCCGAGTACCCCCAATCCAAAACGCGGATCGAAGAGCAGCCCTGACGAATCTCGGGCAGGCGAACCCACAAAGGGGCCTCGGCCCACGGGAGTACGCAGTGACGAACCGGCGAAACGATCCGATTCCAGTCGACCTGACAATGCCAGCGGAACACTGCGCGGATTTGACGAGTTAAAGCAGGCTTGGCAGAATCGCCCTCAGTAGCTCCAGTCCTTGCTCAGTCGCCGCAGAAGTCATTGGGATCTTTCGAGGCGATTCCAGCCTGCCGTGGAAATCCACTTCGGACAGATTGCGAATCTCGTCTGGCTTCAGTTGTCGTAACCCAGGTTGGGCGACAGCCAGCGTTCAATTTCAGCCAGTGGCATTCCTTTGCGGCGGGCGTAGTCTTCGGTCTGATCGCGACTGATCTTGTCGACACTGAAATATCTCGCTTCGGGATGAGCGAAATACAATCCGCTGATACTCGCTGCGGGATGCATTGCGAAACTCTCTGTCAGTCGAATTCCTGTCGCAGCCTCGGCGTTCAAAAGCTCGAACAGTTTTGGTTTCTCGGTGTGATCGGGGCACGCCGGATATCCGTAGGCGGGGCGAATCCCACGATACTTTTCTTCGATCAGCTCATCGGTCGACAATTGTTCCGTTATTCCATATCCCCAGTCTGACCGAGCCCGCCGATGCAGATATTCGGCAAACGCTTCGGCCAGTCGATCGGCGATGGCCTTGGTCATGATGGACAAGTAATCGTCGTGCAATTCATCCTGGAATTTATTGGCCAGCTCATCGCAGCCAATCCCCGTCGTGACAGCAAACGCCCCCAGGTAATCCTTCCGGCCAGATTCAACTGGAGCGATATAATCCGCCAGTGACCGGAAGTCGCTTTGCCCCGGTCGTTCCCATTGCTGTCGCAACATCGGGAATCGCACCGTTGTTGCCGAATCGGGAATCGTCACGACAATGTCATCCCCTTCCGACACCGCGGGCCAGAATCCGTAGATTCCCCGCGCCGTCAGCAGCTTTTCATCAATAATCCGCTTCAGCAGTGCCTGAGCATCGTCGAAGACCTTGCGAGCCTGCTCGCCGACTGTCGGATCTTCGAAAATCTTTGGATATTTTCCCCGCAGTTCCCAAGTCTGAAAGAACGGCGACCAGTCGATGAATGGCGCCAGTTCCGCCAGCGGGAAGTCATTCAGGACTCGAGTCCCCACAAATGCGGGAGTATCAATCTGAACCTTCTGCCAATCTGTCGCATAGCGCCGTTGAAATGCTTCCGCATACGGAACCAGCTTCCGATTCGACTGCATTGCTTCGTAATTCGATCGGTCACGCAACTGGTTTGCGGTGTTCTTAGCGACGAATTCTGCCTTGCGAGTCGGGTCGAGCAGGCTTTCCACTGCCGGTACCGAAAGCGACGCATCCACCACATGTATGATCGGGTGGTCAAAGTGCGGGGCAATCTTGACGGCGGTGTGTTTGGCTGACGTGGTTGCTCCACCGATCAGCTGCGGCACGGAGTACCCCTGACGCTGCATTTCTTTGGCAACGTGAGTCATCTCGTCGAGTGAAGGAGTGATCAGGCCGCTGAGTCCGATGATGTCCGCTTTTTCTGCCTTGGCGGTCTCAAGAATCTTGTCGCAGGCGACCATCACACCCAGATCGATGACATCGAAGTTGTTGCAGCGCAGGACGACCCCCACGATATTCTTGCCGATATCGTGAACATCCCCTTTCACTGTCGCCAGAACAATCCGGCCGCGATAGGAATCGCGAGCAGTGGCTTGTTCCACAACTTCGCCGCGAGATTCCTTCAAGGCGTTGTTGGCCGCCTTTTCCGCTTCCATGAACGGTTCGAGGTACGCCACCGCCTTTTTCATGACGCGGGCACTCTTCACAACCTGCGGCAGGAACATCTTCCCTTCACCGAACAAGCCACCGACGACGTTCATGCCGTCCATCAGCGGCCCCTGGATCACTTCCAGTGGCTTGCCATACTTGACGCGAGCCTCTTCCGTATCCGTATCGATGAAGTCCGTGATCCCCTTCAGCAAGGCATGCTTCAGTCGCTCTTCGACGGATCCCAGTCGCCATTCTTCGACACCGGGCGCATCGGCGGCTTCGCGTCCACCGTCTTTGAATTTCTCTGAGAACGTAATCAGCCGCTCGGTCGCATCAGGGCGCCGATTCAGCAGTACGTCCTCGATATAGACGAGCAATTCTTTGTCGACTTCGTCATAGACCGCCAGTTGACCAGCGTTGACGATCCCCATGTCGAGGCCCGCCTGAATCGCGTGGTACAGGAACGCCGCATTCATCGCTTCGCGGACAATGTCGTTGCCGCGGAACGAGAACGAAACGTTACTCACCCCACCCGATGTCTTGGCTCCCGGACATTCCTTCTTGATCTGACGGAGCGCCTCGATGAACTCAACCGCATAGTTCGCATGCTCTTCCATCCCGGTTCCAACCGTCAGGATGTTGGCATCGAAAATGATGTCTTCGGCGGGGAAGCCTGCCTGTTCAGTCAACATCTGATAAGCACGCTTGCAGATCCGGACCTTTTCCGAACACGTCGTCGCCTGCCCCTGCTCGTCAAATGCCATGACGACCACGGCTGCGCCATACCGGCGAATCCGGCGAGCCTGCGCCAGGAAGTTTGCTTCACCTTCCTTCATGCTGATCGAATTGACGACGCCCTTGCCATCGAGGCACTTCAAGCCTGCTTCGATGACGCTGAACTTGGAGCTGTCGACCATCACCGGGACTTTGTTGACGTCAGGATCGTCGGAGATCAGGTTGGCGAAATGAGTCATCTCTTTTTCGCTGTCCAACAGCCCTTCGTCCATGTTGACGTCGACCATGTTCGCGCCACCTTCGACCTGCTGGCCGGCGATCGAAATGGCTTCTTCGTATTTCTCTTCCTTGATTAGGCGGGCAAACTTCCGCGATCCAGTGACGTTGGTTCGTTCTCCGATCATCAGGAAGTTCGAATCCGGGCGCAGTTCAACCCGTTCCTTACCGCAGTAAGCAGAAATACGAGGAATGTCGGGGATTTTGCGAGGTGGCACTCCATCCACGGCTGCGGAAATCGCCTTGATGAAATCAGGGTTCGTGCCGCAACACCCACCGACGATGTTCACCCAACCGTTCTGGGCGAATTCCCGCAGGTTGGCAGCGACGTCAGCCGGGTTGGAGTCAAAACCACCAAACCCATCCGGCATCCCGGCATTGGGGTAACAGCTGATATAGCGAGGAGCCAGGTTCGCCAGGCTCTCCATGTACGGTCGCATCTGCTTTGGACCGAGTGCACAGTTCAGGCCGATCGTGAGCATCGGCGCGTGCGACACCGACGTCCAGAACGCTTCGACGGACTGTCCGGTGAGTGTTCGCCCGCCCGTGAAGATCGTCCCCGACACCATGACCGGCAGGCGGACCCCCAGTTCGGCGAAGACATCTTCGATTGCAAACAGGCAGGCCTTCATGTTCAGCGTATCGAACGACGTTTCCGGCAGCAGCAGGTCGACGCCCCCTTCAATCAGGCCGCGGATCTGTTCAGAATACGATTCGACCATGCGGTCAAAATTGACTGGCCGATAGCCCGGCTTGTCCGCATTGAACGACAGCATCACTTTTGTCGGACCAATACTCCCTGCGACAAACCGAGGTTTGTTCGGGGTCGTAATGGCAAACTCATCACAGACACCACGAGCCAACCGGGCCGCTGTGACGTTGATTTCGCGAGTGAATTCCGCCAGTCCGAATTCTTCCATCGAAATCAGGTTCGCGTTGAACGAATCGGTCTCGATAATGTCCGCACCAGCGGCGAGGTATTGACGATGGATCTCGGCAATCATCTTGGGCTGGGTCAGCACCAGCACATCACCGGCGTTTTTCAGATCGATTGGGTGTGATTGAAAACGGTCGCCACGATAATCGGCTTCCGTCGGCTGATAACGCTGGATCATTGTCCCCATGGCCCCATCCAGGACCAGAATACGTTCTGCGAGAAGTTGTTCGAAATAACCGTCAGGGCGAGTTGGCATGGGAAAGTCGTAGATCAAGGATTGTGGGCAGAATATTCCGCAGCAGCCGACTCACCAAGGAGTCGGTAATTGTCAATTCGAGACATTTGTGTGGTCAGTGGATGCAGCCAACCTAATGGTTTCCGCCCAGCCCCAACGCTTCCAGAATGCGAGTGCAGGCGTGACTCTTGTTCAAACAGTACAGGTGAATTCCGGCGACACCCTGATCCAGCAGTTCGCGACACTGAGCGATGGCGAATTCGACTCCGATTTCGTACTGAGCCTCCTTGTCGTCTTTGACACGTTCCAGTCGTTCCGCCAGCGATTTCGGGATGCCCGCTCCACACATCGCGGTGATCCGCTGGATTCGAGCAAACTCGGTGATTGGCATGATGCCGGGGATGACAGGCACTCCCAGCCGTTCCCGTTCAATGAGATCGCGAAACCTCAAAAAGTTCGCGTTATTGAAGAACAACTGAGTGTAAATGGCATCGGCACCAGTTCGAACCTTGCGTACCAGGTTCTGGAAGTCGACTTCAAAACTGGGAGCTGACGGATGCTTTTCCGGATATCCAGCGACGCCAATCCCCATCTCAGGAAAGTGTTCTCGAATCAGGGCGACCAGTTCGTTGGCATGTTTCAGTCCCCCTTCGACCGGGGTAAATTCGGTCTGGCCGACGGGAGCATCGCCGCGCAGGGCCATGATATTCCGAATCCCTGCTCCCCAGGCAAACGTCAGCCATTCAATCAGTTCGGCTTTAGAACTCCCAACGCACGTAAAGTGAGCGGTCGAAGGAAGATGAAACGACGTCTGAATTTCCTGACACCATTCGACGGTCCGCTTGCTGGTGGAGCCACCCGCGCCATACGTACAGGAAACAAACGCGGGCTGGAACGGAGCGAGTTCTCGCAGCGTCTGGCGCAGCGATTCATCACCTTCCGGGGTTTTCGGCGGAAAAATCTCAATTGACAGGCCGAATCGTCGACCCGTGTAAATATCGCGAATACGCATCCATCAAGTCCTTGCAACGACATTGGTTGTGGGCGTGAGAGAATACGCAATCCCAGCCAACTTCGCCACATTGTAAGCCCCCCGGCAACCGATCGTCGTTCGAAATAAGGTTTTCGGTCAATCAGCAGGCGTTGGATCGTGTGAACGGATCCCGAGAGTGGAGATTTGCTCCTGCGAACCAACGCAGCATCGATTGCCACACATGGTCAGCAGATGCGGACGTTCGACGGGGATTTCCTGAAGCGAGGCCCTTGTGGCAATCAATGATCTGGATGGCGATGGAGACAGCTATGCCTTTCGTGATTTCGCATGTTTAACGGCGACTTGAACCGGCAAGTTCTCGTCCATGCGGTTTCAGTTCTGCCAACGCTCGTGCCTGCGAAACAGTCGTGTCGAAGGAAAGGCACAATCTTACTGTCCATCGTCCATCCGCAGGTGCGACGAACTGCCAATGCGGTACCACGGCGCAACTTTGATGGACCAGCTCAAATCCACTCTCAGACTGGCTGACCGTTTGAATTGGCAGCGACCAGAAGCCAGCAGGCTGAGACGTTTCCAGGGCAACGTCGATTCCGAGCCATTCATCAACCAGGCCGAGCCGACTGATGGGCCCGGTGTTGAGGCGGTTGTCGAGCGTTCCGAGCGACTGACCGTTCTCGCCGTAGTAATAGCGGTCCGCCGCATTTGCTGGCATCGCCGCGAAATTGAATTCAACCCCAAAGTGAATCGGCAGATTGGGAGGCAGGTTTTCGAGTGTGTAAACGATGTCCAATGTTCCACCGTCAGCCGAAGACAACGCGACCGTTTTGGAAAGCTTGACCGAGTACGGACCAAGTTTTCCTTCGCGCCACATCCCCGCTTCAACACGTTCCTGGCTGCGTCTCAGCTTCGACTGGTAGACCCCTTCAGTAAAGTCTCCCAGTTCGCCGTGACCATGACAGAATGCTTCGTGTTGTAAACCGGGTTGGAAGAAATGATCCACCAGGCTCTTTCGAGGGGCATTGTCGTATTGCAGCTTCTGATCGAGTCCCGGTTGCTTGAAACAGACACCACCATTGGGATCAACACCACCGCCAGACGAGTTTTCACCCTGGCCCGCATGTTGACGAATCCGTTCATGATACGGTTCTGGGCGTCGATTGAGCGTTGCGAGCATGTTGATCTGTATCGCTCGCACGTCCAGTTCGTACAGATGGCCGCCCCGGCCAGGTGAAAGAAAACCGACCAGGCGGTCGCCTGAAAACCGGATTTCCTTGCGAGCATCCAGATTGTAGTCGTCGGCCTGGATATCGACCCACTGGCCACGACGCCCCGTGGCACGCTCGAGCAGCGTATCTGCAGTGATCAGTTTCGAATAGATCGCGTTTCGCAGATGAGGGAGATACAGACCACCAAACGCACCATGCCAATACGGACAATTACACTGTGCTCGATACAGTTCCCGACGTGCGTCTTCGATGAGTTGCATTGCAGCGGCATCCGTCGCTGTCGCTGAAAGCTCTTCAACGCGACGACTGACTTGGAGCATCCGTGAATACATCTCGTTGGCTTCCGGGTACTTCACCAGGAAGTTGCGCCAGAAGCCGGCTCGCATGAATTGCTTGGTTCGGTACCAGTCGTGCCGCTGCTGCTGTTCTTGAATCAACTGGCGGAAGTGCCCCTGCTTCTCGGTCGGCAGAGCCCACTCCGTCATTTCACGATAGCTGGCATCGGGCAGGTAGATCCTTCCCGCCGGCGACACATGATCTACGGTCTCGGACATCGTCGTGACTTGAAGCCAGTCACGATTCTCGCTGAGTGCCGTGAAGAACCGGCGCAACCAGCCATCACGGTAGACAAGTTCATTTGATCCAGGCCAGACCCCGAATTTTTCGCCATCGTCTCCAAAAACCAGAACGGAATTCGGATGTCGTTCGGCGACCTCCCGGCAGTAATCGATCGTCTCTTGAGGGTCTCGGTAGGGAATCAGATAACGCAAGCGTTCCCCACCCGCAAACACTTTCAACAACCGACCGTCTTCTTCGGTCAACTGGTAGGAATACAGGTCGTCGTCGTGTAGGCCAGCGTTACGAAAGTGAGTATCGTCCAGCAGCGTGTATTCCATCCCTGCTTCGGCAATGTCACCGGCAAACGACTGCTCCCAGACCCGTTCTGGAACCCACATGCCGCGCACCGTCGTGGAGAAGAGCTCTTCGAGGTGTCGCTTGTATTCGCGAATCTGACCGAGTCGATCGCGACGTGGAATACACGCCAGGATTGATTCGTAAAACGGGCCGCCGAGCAATTCGATCTGTCCACGGGCCACGAGTCCCCGGATTCGGTCGATGTATTCCGGATGGCGATCTGTCAGCCATTCCAGCAGACTTCCAGAGATGTGCAGAACGACCGGAAGATCCGGGAATTCGTCGAGGATATTAAGGAACGGGGCGTAACTGTCCTGATAAGCCCCTTCAAACACCCCGTCGAAGTTGCCGATCGGTTGATGGTTATGCAGAGTCAAAATCAGTCGAACTCGGGCAGCCATGCCAGGACATCCTTTCCCGAATGGCGGAGCGTCGCGCAATGTCGAGATTACCAGACGGTGGGCGAAACAGGTGGAGTCACAGCCGTATCAGCTGCTCCAGTCGGCAAAATCGTCATTTTAGTCACCGGCCTACACCGAATCTGCGACTGGCTGCGCAATTGCTTTCGATTGGGTAAACTGCGTCGACTTTACTGGGGCGCGGTCATCGGATAACCACATTTCGACCGTCTTCACATTTCCACCGTCTTGAGGCATCGCTCTGGCGTTCTGACGCGAGGGCACCGTCTCGCATCCACATTTTCGGTGGTACATGCCATCCGATAGAAAAGGCGTTACAATTTTTCAGGCCACAATCTGGTCTCAAATCAAGTTTAATCCGAGCGTGCGACCCTTGATTTCACACAAACCACAATTGCCAGGTGCAGTTCATGTCGAATCCGTTTTCTGTTTGGCATTTGCTGGTGCTGGGAATATTGACCTGCCTGGTTTCAGTGGCGGATGCTCAGGTTGAAGTGGCAAAGTCGCCACCGTTTGGGCTCGATCAGCGCATTCCCTGGTCGACCTCGAATGTCCGCGGTCGTCCCGAACCTCCGCCGCCGTATCGGCCTGAACGACTCTATTCCAAACTCCGCTTCAAAGGTACGACTCTCCTGGATGTCCTCCCCGGAACGGGGCAGTTGCTCGTCGGCGAACAGTCAGGAAAGATCCATTTGCTCCCACTGGATCGAAATGCGGATCAGGCATCCGTCTTTCTTGATTGCAAGCAACTCGTCGATCACATGAATCAGACTGCCAAGCCTCCGTTTGCACTGGAAGCACTTTATGGAATGACGTTCGATCCCGATTTCGCGAAGAATCGTTACTGCTACGTCTGTTACGTGATTCGCAGTACTGACGGCGGTTCCGGACAGACGGCCGATGGAACACGGGTGTCGCGATTTCAGGTCACGCAAACAGATCCCCCCACGTGCGACATCACCACCGAAAAGCTCATGATTTCGTGGCTACAAGGGGGCCATAACGGAGGATGTTTGCGATTTGGCCTGGACGGCTGCCTGTACATCTCGACGGGTGATGGTGGATTCGCTTTTCCGCCCGATGGCCGCAAGTCCGGCCAGGATCTTTCGACACTCTTGTCGAAAATTCTTCGCATCGATGTACGGAAGCCAGACGGAGATCGTCCCTACACGATTCCCGCAGACAATCCGTACGTCAACCTGGCGGGAGCACGTGCCGAGACGTGGGCCTATGGATTGCGAAATCCCTGGAAAATGAGCATCGACCGCAAGACGGGCGATCTGTGGGTCGGTGATGTCGGGTGGGAATTGTGGGAACTGGTCTATCGAGTGAATAAAGGGGACAACTTCGGATGGAGTATCGTTGAGGGGAAACAACCCGTCCATGCGGAAGGACAGCTTGGTCCCACCCCGATTGTTCCGGCAACCATGGAGATTCCGCATACTGACGGGGCATCGATTACTGGCGGGTTTGTTTACCGCGGAAAGCAATTTCCGGATCTCATCGGTACCTATGTTTTTGGTGACTGGGAGACTCGTCGCATCTGGGGAGCCAAAGTCACTGACGATGGCAAGCTTGGGGAAAAGTTTGAACTGATCGACCCGATCGTTCGCATCGTCGATTTCGCAGAATCACCCGAAGGTGAACTCTATCTACTTGATCATGACGATGGATCAATCTTCACGCTGGCGGTTAATGAAGTCCGAACTGACGGGCACAAGTTTCCTCAGCGGTTGAGTGACTCAGGACTTTTCGCATCGATTCCACGTCATCAGGTGGCACCGGGAGTTCTCTCTTTTTCGGTGAATGCCGAGCAGTGGTCAGACGGAGCATCGGCAGAGCGGTTTGTTGCGGTCCCCGGAAATGATCCGATTCGTGTCGCACCACGCCCACGAGCGATTCCCGGCTCGATGTTCAGTCGCGCCACTGATTTTCCGCTCAATTCAGTCCTGATGAAAACACTTTCGGTCGATCTCGTTCAAGGAGACCCAGGCAGCCGGCGTCGTGTCGAAACACAGATTCTGCACTTCGATGGACGGGAATGGCAGGCATACACCTATGAATGGAACGACGAGCAGACCGACGCGGCGCTGGTCGATCGCGCCGGCAAAAATCGGACGCTGAATGTTCGCGACGCCAATGTGGATGGTGGGCAATCTTCGGTGACATGGCGATTTGCTGCTCGAGCCGAATGTATTCGATGTCACAACCCCTGGTCGGAATACACTCTCGGCTTCAATATTCCGCAGTTGAATCGGCCGCACGACTTTGGCGGCACAGTAGACAATCAGATTCGAACGTATCGACACATCGGACTGCTGGCTGAATCGTCCGATCAACAGGGGGCGAATGTTCCTCTGTCCGAGATGCGTCCCATCGAATCGCTTCCGCGTCTGGCGTCTCCCTTTGACGAGACTGAGAATCTGAACGCCCGCGCACGTTCGTATCTGCATGCGAATTGTGGACATTGTCACCGGAACAACGGTGGCGGCTCGTCGTATATCTTTCTTCAGCATGATTTGTCACTGAAGGATACGAAAGCGATTGGGACTCGGCCGACACAAGGAACGTTTGGAATTCACGAAGCCCAAGTTCTGGTTCCGGGCGATCCGTTTCGCTCGGTTCTTTATTTTCGGCTCGCCAAGGTGGGCCCCGGGCACATGCCACACCTTGGCGCCAGGCAAGTCGATGAACGTGGATTGAAACTTATTCACGACTGGATTCGCGCAATGCCGCCGAGGTTGGAAGATTCGTTATTGCTGGATCGGCTCATTGAAATTGGTGAGGCCGTCGCTCGCCGGAAAGAGCAGGCGGAACAATCGGCTGCAGAACAACAACTCGCCCGGACGCTTGGGAACCGTCAGAAGCGTGATCAACCTTCAGATGCCGATCTGGCCGAGGCCAGGAAGCAAGTGGCCGAGATGCATGCCAAGGCAGTAAAGCAGCGTGCCGAAGAACGAACCAAGTTAACGTCGGAACTGCTATCGTCGTCTCTCAGGGCGGTGATGCTCGCAGAAGCTGTTCGCAGCAATCGTCTCTCTGCGGAAACGCGAGAATTGGTGATCACCGCAGCTCTGGCAGCGTCGACTGATCCAGCAGTCCGTGATCTGTTTGAGAGTTTTGTTCCAGAGAATCGCAGGACCAAACGTCTGGGAGAAACGATCGATCGGACCGAGATCCTGAAGCTGGTCGGGGATACTGAACGAGGAAGGCAGCTATTTCACGAATCGACCGTCGTTCAGTGTCGAAACTGCCACAGAATCAGTGGGAAAGGGACGGAACTTGGGCCGGACCTGGATGGAATTGGCAAGAAATACGATCGGTCACGACTGCTGGAAAGCATCCTTCAGCCCTCGTTGCAGATTGACCCGAAGTACAAAGCATGGTTAATCGAGACAAAGTCCGGTCAGGTCCTGACTGGGTTGATGATCCGCCGGGATGCGAAGGAAATTGAATTGCGGGATGCCCAGAACAAACTGCATCGCATTTCTGCAGATGCTGTTGAGGAAGTTTTCCCGCAAACGAAATCGCTGATGCCGGAGTTGCTGGTACGTGACTTCACCGCTCAGCAATTGGTTGATCTTCTCGAATACCTCGGTTCGCTAAAAACGACACCATGAAGAAGTTCCAATAACTTTTGGATTCGCAGCGACCCCAGGGTTTGGGATGTCAGAAGCCGCAGACAACAGGAAGCCGAATTCATCGAGATTCGGCAAAGCAACAGGACAGGAACACGCCGTGTCAAAATTCGCAGTCATTCTTCCGGCGGCTGGAAAGAGCAGCCGGTTTGCAACACAACAATCCAAGAAGAAGGTTTTCGTAGAATTAAAAGGTCGCCCCGTCTGGGTACGAACGGCAGAAGTCTTTGTAAATCGTGACGATGTCGTGCAAACGATTGTGGTGCTCGCCCCCGAGGACATCGACTGGTTCAAAGAAAAATTCCGTCCGAACCTGGCATTTATGAATGTGGAGATAGTTGCCGGGGGGGCTGAGCGAGCTGATTCGGTGATGAACGCCCTGGCTCGGGTGCGAACGGATGTCGACTTTGTCGCCGTCCACGATGCGGCGCGGCCATTGATCGTGAAAGACTGGATTAACAACGTCTTCCGCGCGGCCGAGCAGCACTCAGCGGCCCTGCTGGCATCTCCGGTCACCAGCACTCTGAAACGAGTGGACGGAAACCGTCAGGTTGAGCAGACAGTTTCCCGAGAACGCCTCTGGGCTGCCCAGACGCCTCAGGTCTTCCGCCGCGAATTACTGATGGAAGCATATGCTCGTCGAGGCGACCTGCAACCAACAGACGAAGCCCAGTTGGTCGAACACATTGGGCATCCTGTCCAGATTGTGGAAGGCTCACCGCTGAACATCAAAATCACGTCACAGGAAGATTTTCGAATGGCCGAGTTCCTGCTGGATGCCTTGCCCAAAGAGAAACTTGCCAACTTCCTGCATCCGTTCGCGGACGAAATCCTTTGAGTGAATCAGCGTGATTTGTTACGGCAGGACTACTAACGAAAAGAGGAGAGAAAGGGCATTCCCTTCTCTCCTCTTGGTCATTCAAACAGACAATCGATACGCGTCAATCAGTTGGAAGGAACCAACCGGGCAGGTGGTACTGCGGACGCAATCTTGGCAAACACGTCCTGCATCTGAGTGGACATTGTGGCGACGGTTGTACCGGCTGGAACGTCGAGCCAGTAGCCTTTGCCCAACCACGCTACGGCCTTCATCAGGTTGCGGTCTGCTACGGAGCCGACGCTCACCGAGTGAACCGTATACCCTTTGTCAACAGCGATCTTGACCTTGGCAAGCACATAGGTGATTTGAGGGTCGGTTGACGAAAAGTCAGCAACTCCATCTCCGTTGTAATCAAACATCGTATTCCAGTTCCAGCCAGCGGGTAAGGCCGTACTGTCTCCGGCATCGATCGTATTGGCCTGCCCATCCGTCATCAGAATGATTGCAGGTCGCGAACCGTCCCGCTTGTAGGTATCCAGCATGGCAATGGCATCTTTCATTCCACCGCCCATGTTCGTCGCATTGCTGTAATAAGCGGCCTGCTTATACTGCATCAACTTGGCGATTGTGGCATAATCCTTCGTCATCGGATTGGCAGAGATATCGATCTTCGGAAACGCAGGGTTTGTATCGTTGATTGTGGTTTCCATGCGGTGATTGGTGTCGTAGCTGACCATACCGAGTCGGTCGTCGAATCCGAGTTGAGTCAGGTAATCACACAGCAACTGTTGCCCGTCCTTGCAGGCCTGGAACGGATAGTGGCGAGTCTTCCACAGATCCTTGTTGGAGGAGTGTTCCGGGTAATTTTTCATGATGTAACAGAGGTAGGTAATTCCACCGTACATTTCGTTGTACCCGTATGTCGGCAGGGCCGTACCCGTCTGGACATAAGTGATATAGTCGGACCAGCTTCCCCCCGCATACGGATAGTTTCCGGTCGTCAATCCAAATGCCGCCATGACATTGGCAGCCGAGTTTGTATGGTTTGCGAAGGTCACCGTCTGAGTCGTGCTACCGACTTTGTAGGCAGTAATCGTCACAGCCGTAATACGGCCTGTACCGGTGTAGGTTCCAGTTTTTGTCGTTGTACCACTGACGTTGAACGTTTGCGTAGATCCTGTCGAATATGTCAATTTGACGGTTTTCAGGCCCGTGGTGCTCGTGACGGCAACAGACGTTCCCTTGAACGTGACCGCAGCAGTAATGCTGGTGTTTGTCTGCGTGTGAGTGAAGTACTGCGGAGTGTAGGTCATTGTCCCCAGAGTCAACGGTTGCAAATCGTTCCAGACCATCAGGAGCGCATCTTCGATTTGCGTTTTCGTCAGGCCGGTAGCGACTTCATCGGTGAAGTAGCTGTCGAAATTCATCGAGCGCGAGAAGTCTTGGACGACCACCATGTCGCGAGGATCGATGAACGCGACTGCTTCCGTGCGAATCGTCGTTCCGCCGGATCCAATGCCGAAGAGTGATGGAACCTTGGCATCCGGAGCACTCTTGGTGGTACCGTCGCGGCGTGCTTTTACTTTGACGACGTTTGTCTGGCTGGCACCAGCGTTCCAGTCGATCAGGTACGTTTTCGTCGTGGTGTCGTAATACCGCCGCCCAAACGTGACGTCGATTGCCGAGTTGACATACACATTGTTCATCTGTGCTACCGCGGCTGCCTTCGTCCGGGCCTGGTCCTGAGCATACGCGAAAACGTTGCTGACGTTGGTCCCGGCGGTACTGAGGGCATTGGTGATTTCCATCGCTCCTGCCAGTGCAGCCGAGTCGACAGCCGACTGCATTTGCGATCGGGTCAGCGATGCGACTCCGATATCAACGGCGAGAGCCATAAACGCCATCACGGCAACCAGGGTCACGGCCCCCACAACCAGGAACACGCCACGCCGTGACGTGGACATCTCTGCCCATTGGGCAGGGATTCTGTTAAGGTATCGACGCATAGCATTCATCCTTAAAGCGGCATCCGGTCGCCATCGGCCACCTTGCAGGTGGAGACACAAAATGTTGACAAATCTCAGTCGGCATCACTCTTCAAGAGTCGATGCGAATCAGTAGCAGGGACTGACGACTTCCATGTCTGGTTTAGTTTTGGCCCGTTACAGTACGAGAGTGTTTTTGCCTTTGCGGTATATGACAGAGGCTGAAATCGTCTGGCCCGTGTGTGGATAGAACGTGACGGAGGTGACTGCTGAATACGGCATCACCGCGCGGATTTTGAATAGTTGCAGTTGATTGGCACTATTCGAAAGGTCAAATGTTGACCCTGCGTTTGCGCCATCTGCAGCCGTGATGGTGATCGTGATGTTGCTGGTGTTGAACCCTTCGGCAGCCAGAAAATTCTTGATATCCAGGATGACCTTCTGATTGATCGTTTGACCGGGAAGCAGGCGGCTGGTGTAGTCCATCGAAGCAACCCGTCCCGCTTCGCGAAGCGCCGTCGTCAGAGTCTGGGCAGCTGTGATTGCCAACCCAGTTTGGATCGTTCCCATCGTCAGGGCGACAAATAAAGGGGCCATCAATGCGAATTCAACGGTAACGGCCCCTCGTCGACGCTGTCGCGTCTGAGTTGTCGGTCGTCCCGTGGGTTTCGAAAGAAGTCTCATGATCTTAAATCCAGTTCGCCATCGTTATTCGTGACGCAAGACAGATTGCCCGGTGACGGTTCGACCTTTGACCCAGAACGGGGGCAGCAGAGCGACCTGGTCATATGGGACGGTGACTCGAACGACGAACAGGCGACCCTGCTCAGCCGTACTGAGTTCGACTGCAGGAAGGGTTGCGTAGTTGATCGAGGTGGGGGTGACGGTAGAGGTGTCAAAAACACTGGCGTCCTTGATGTTGACGGTTGCCTTGGCAACGTTGATCGAAGAACTGACGATCTGCTGGACTTTCGCCTGGCACTGTGCCGTCGTTACGCCAGCGGAACTGCCATAGCGTGCACCTGCCTTCGCAGCAGCTTTCAGCATGTGCGAGACAAAAAAGACATGACCAAATTCCATCAGTGCCGCGAGGAACATGATGAAAACGGGCATAGTGATGGCAACTTCGACAGCGGAACTTCCGCTGCGTTTGTTGTGTCGGCGATTTTTTGATTGTGTTGTTTTCATTCTTCCCGTCCCTGGGTCAGTCACGGCGAGGGGATAAGGACTTTCCGCCTGACCATTTGAACTCTAGTTCGAGATTTCCGTGCTGTTGGGAAAAAATTAGAAAAAAGGGGAAATTCGATTTCCCCCACCAAAGGCAGATGTGCCTGATGCTCGCCTGGACTCGCCGACATCACACTGAGAATGCGATCCATCGCGTTCAATCAGTCATGACAGATCCAAGAGCCCCTCTTCGGCATGATCTGCTGACAGACGCAGATGGCCGTTCGGGATGTCCACAATGTGAATTTGTAATGGACGTACCGATTGTAGCTGTTGGTTCACGCGTTCACGTCGTGACGACCCTACTCGGACCAATCTCGACAGGGTTCGTCTGCCGATTCGAATAAGGACGGTGCACGAATTCCACGATCTGTGACGGATACAGTATGACTTCCATGGATGTTCCGGCTGGTTCTGCCAATAGTCCCGCGAAAATGGTTTCGTCGCGGCGACGGTTGTTGATGCTGTGTACGGCTTCGCTGGCAGCCGGGATTGGCGTGGCGAAATGGCTCGACTTGCGCGGTTCCGTTTCCTACGGTGGCGCCTTGCAGTCACGGACGACCAGCATCATGGCGGAACGAACAGCACGCATTCAGGAAATCCTGCTGGTGCCCGGACAGCGAGTTGTTCCCGGAGACAAATTACTGCAGTTGAGCGATGACCGGCTCACTTCGCAAATTGTCCAGAAGCAACGCGAATTGGTGGAACTGGAAGCGGAGCTAAAGCAAGCCAGGGCCACCGCTGATGTCGAACTGGAATGGCGAAAGCGGGAATTGAATGGCGAGATTTTCCAGACTCAACTGAAAGTCTCGAGCGTCACACAGGAGCAGACAGCCAAACAAGTGGAGCAACTGGCCTGGCAGGATCATTTGAAGGGGATGCAGCAGAATCGCATCGGTCCTGATCTGGCAGACGTCGAGCTTCCAGTAAAGTCTATCATCCTCGATTCCCCTTTCGCCGACGAGCGAAAGTTACAGGCGATTTTGCGGGAAGATGCGGCTGCGATTGCCGCAGAAGCGCTGACGGCGCAAATTGCTCTGTGTGAACAACAGTTGGATCGCCTGCGAAATCTGGAAAAAGATTTGCCAGACAAGGTGCGAGTCTCTGCGGGAGTCGATCTGATTGAAACCCGGATCACGGGAGCACGTGAAGAACTCGCTGGACTTGAAAAGCAGCGCGAAGCGCTGACGGTGATCAGCCCTGCACACGGGATCATTGGCACAATTCATCATCGGCCGGGTGATGTCATCAGTGCGGGAAATCCGATTGTTGAACTCCTCGATGATGAACGACGACATCTTGTGGCATGCATTCCGACTTCCGCCGCCACAAAGCTGCGATCCGGGACGAAAGTCGAACTGATGTTTCCGGGCCGCCAGAACCGAATCGGACTTGTAGCCGCGATTCCACCGCATGCGATTCCTGCTGATCACAAATCCTCGTCAGCAGATTCGCAAGTGGAAGTGAAAATCGAACCGGCCGGAAAGCTGTGGCCCAAGCTTCCCGTTGGGTCGCGAGTCCAGGTTCACGTTCAACAGTAGTGGTATCGCGATGTTCTCAGGCCGACACGAATCCGACACGACTGTCTGTGGTCGAGCCGCCAATTCGGTTCGAAAACGGATCGGTTGACGATTCGGCGAACTCTCGGACGAGTTGAAAGTGATTCAGGTCGTTGATCGAAGCCACAACTATGTCGGGACAATACGTGTACCGCGGCAGATCCTCGCGATGGGTTCCTCCACTCAGTACGAGGATCGTTCGGAGCCCAAGTTGAACGCCACCCAGAATGTCCGTTTCCATCGTGTCGCCGATCATAATTGTTTCGTCGGCGACCAGATTCAGATCGTTCAAAGCTGCTCTTAACATCACGGGACTGGGCTTTCCCACGCTGAACGCCTTGACGCCCGTTGCGGCTTCCAGCATTGCCACGATCGCCCCGCAACCAGGGCGGGTTCCAGATTGCGTCGGGCAGTTCGGATCCATATTTGTCGCCACCAGTTTGGCACCCGCCAGGATCATTCCCACGGCGGTTTCGACCATTTCAAAGTTGAGTGTCCTCCCTTCGCCAACGACAACGTAGTCCGGGTCCTTGTCGACAATTGAATAGCCGTTGGTATGCAGGGCCGTCAGCAATCCACCCTCCCCAATCACGAATGCTGTCCCGTTCGGTTTTTGACGGGCCAAGAATCGGGCCGTTGCCATCGCGCACGTGAAGATGTGTTCTTCTTCGACGCTGATCCCAAGACGTTCCAGTCGCGTAGCCACGTCTCGCCGAGTGCGCTGGCTGTTGTTAGTGAGGAACAAGAATGGAACTTTGTGTTCGCACAATTCGCGGATGAACCGATCCGCGCCAGGGATCAATTCCTGCCCACGATAAATCACACCGTCCATGTCAATCAAATAGCCAAACATGTGTCGCCCCGCCCTTTTACCAAGTCAAAACACCCGAAATAGCGTCCACTTCGGAACACCGCAAGTTGAGCGACGTGAAGAGTTTGTAACGCAACTGGTATGCCAGCCCCACTTGGCCAGTCAGCGAAATGGGCGACGTCGCAACGTCAAATCATCGTAGAACTCACGACTTAGGACGTTTCGTGATTTGCACCTTGATTCGCGCAATCAGCGATTGTCGCGGACATGTGCTATCCCTTTGAGCAATTCCTCGCGTTTCTGTAACGCCTACAATCTTCAACGCAAACTCTGCAAAGGTGCGGCAGCCACACGGAGGCTCATCCCTCCTGCTACCTGCAAAAGCTGCCATTGGTGCCTGAATTCTGCCATTTCAAAGGCCAAAATCATCATCACACAGTCCATCGAAGCTGTGTGGCACGCCGCGTGCTTACAATCTCTGCCATGCAGTTCGCAGTCGTCTTGCGGGTCCAAACTGAAAGAGGACAACGAGCTGCGATCATCGCGAACACTGTGCAATTGATTGGAAACCAGCTTGCTCAGTTTCCGGATGCAGCAAATAATGGCCACCCTGATGATGTTGAAACGATTGGCGACATCAGATTGTTCGGTGAACACGGGGACAAGCCATGCTGGCTGTAGAAGTAAACTGGGATTTGTTCAGCCAATACGGCAAGGTCATGTCGCCCACGACAATGGTTGTGGGGGCGTTCCTTGCCGGAGTATCCATCTGGTTGGTCTTTTATTTGCGAGCACGTTTTCGCGAAGATTCCGGTCGTACCGATAACGAACTCGAAATGCTGACTCAGTTTCGTGAATTGCGTCAGCAGGGTGAGTTGACAGAGGAAGAGTACCGATTGATTAAGAGCCGACTGGCACACGAAGCGGGGGCTCGAATGAGCGTAACCCCTGTCAACGGCAGGAAATCGGCAGATACTGCCAGAGCGGGTGTTCAACAGGATTGTGGCACCGAAAAGACCGGGGAAACCGGACGCGACGGCAGTGATTGCGAAAGATCAAGTACGACGGACGAATCGCCGAACCAGAATTCGGCAAAGTAAGATGAGACAGGAGTTCGGGATCAAAAGTTCGGGAAGATCCTGAACAGGAATTCGATATGTTTGCAGGGCCAAGCACGTGCCCCTTGCTTTCATCAATGAGTTACTCACCGACGAAACCCAATCGGCAGCGTTGAAGGAAAGCCAATGGCCTCGGGACGCGATTTCATGTCATCCGCCGGAAAACGTGGGGCGACCGGCAAAAAAAACGCCAACTGTTCGTTCTGCCGCAAGAGCTACCGAGAAGTCGGTCCGCTCGTGGAGGGACCTGATGAGGTCTACATCTGCGGTGAGTGCATCGAGCTGTGCCAGAATATCCTGGACCAGGAACGGAAACGGCGCGGGACTTCCACCAAGCTCTTCAGCCGTGTCCCCAGTCCGCGGGAAATTACGGAACACTTGAACCAGTACGTGATCGGACAGGATCGTACCAAGAAGATCCTGTCGGTCGCCGTTCACAACCACTACAAGCGGTTGACGGCGGCATCGGACACCGAGAACGAAGTCGAAATTGAAAAGTCGAACATCCTGCTGATCGGCCCGACTGGTTCGGGCAAGACGCTGATGGCTCGCACCTTAGCTCGTCTGCTTCAGGTTCCGTTCGCCATCGGTGACGCTACCACACTGACGGAAGCTGGCTACGTCGGCGAAGACGTTGAAAACCTGCTGCTGAAGCTGCTGCATGCCGCAGACTTCGATATCGAAGTTGCTCAGCGAGGAATCGTCTTCATCGACGAGATCGACAAGATCGGCAAGACGTCGCAAAACGTCTCGATCACTCGCGATGTTTCCGGTGAAGGCGTTCAGCAGGCTTTGCTCAAGATGCTGGAAGGAACCGTCGCCAACGTTCCACCACAAGGGGGACGCAAGCATCCCGAACAGCAGTATATCCAGATCGATACCACGAACATCCTGTTCATCTGCGGTGGGACGTTTGTCGGCCTGGAAGACATCATCGCCAAGCGAATGGGCAAGCGAACGATCGGTTTTGGTGCTCAAGCTGTTGAGGATCACAACAAGGTTCGCAGCGGCAAATTGCTGGCCCAGGCATCCACCGACGACATCATCGAATACGGCATGATTCCTGAACTGGTCGGCCGACTGCCAGTCATCAGTGCCTTGGCTCCGCTCGAAGAAGAAGACCTTGTTCGGATCCTGATGGAACCCAAGAATTCGCTGGTCAAGCAGTACCAGAAGTTCTTCCAGATGGAAAATGCCGAACTGGAATTCACACCGGAAGCGCTGCGGGAAATCGCCCGAATCGCCAAGGCCAAGGAAACCGGTGCTCGTGGACTACGTTCGGTGGTCGAAGAATCCATGTTCGAAGTCATGTACGAACTTCCCGATCAAGCCGCTGGCAAGAAGTACGTTCTGACGCCGGAAGTCGTACGCGGGGAAACTGGTTTGCGACCTCTGGATGATTCCGCAGCTGCCTGATCTGGCAGCCAGATAACGAGAAAAATTGAATGCGACCGCCCGGCTTGAAAAGGCCGGGCGGTTTGCATTTTGGATGAAGCAGTCTCTTATCAGCAGTCGGCGGACAGGTCGAATCGGTACCTGTGTAGAGGCAATTCTGTCGCCAATGAGATCTCAGACGCGAGGTGGTCCGCTGCGAGGTACGAGAGCGAAGTACCCCGGATAAATAGGGGGTGCTGAGGACAAAGACAGTGACAAGGCCGCTTTGATCGCGAATCGCAGATCCGTTAAGACTCTTCGTTCTGGGGCTCGAGCGGACTGGCTGGGGGCAATGCGATACTGAATCGAGTTCCGCGTCCGACTTCGCTTTCGCACGTAATCGCGCCGCCATGAGCTTCAACAATTTTTTTGACGGTCGGCAGTCCGAGGCCACTTCCGGCTCGCTTCGTCGAATAAAATGCGTCGAACATCCGCCCTTTGGTTTCCGCCGTCATTCCTCGACCGTTGTCGATAATATCCAGCATCACCTTTCCATCGCGTTCGTACGTTTGAAGTTCCAGAACGCCCCCATTCAGCATCGCCTGCTGAGCGTTTCGCGAGAGATTCATTAACACTTGCCGCCACAGGTTGACGTCAAGCATTACGGAAGGAAGGTTTGCAGCCAGATGCGGGCTGATGTCGATCCCCTGCTCAGCAGCCTGCGGAGCATAGAACTCGATGAATTCAGCCACAGTCTGATTGAGGTCCGCGGTCGACAGTTTCAGCGTTCCTGCGCGGGCAAACTGGAGAAAGTCTTCGAGGATCCGATTCAGTTGTTCGCACTGCCGCTTGACCATCGTCAGCTTGTTGAGAATTCGGCGGTCACGTGGCGTGTCGCACTCGCCAAGCTCTTCTCCCAGCAGGTCGAGATTCAGGCCGATGGTCGAAAGCGGATTACGAATCTCGTGAGCCAGACCGCCAGCCAGCGTGGCGATTTCGGCATACTGAGCCTGCAATCGCTGGTGGTCATCGGCGAGGCTGCTGGTGTCGCTGGTGGCTTCGTCGGACATGATCTTCCCGGTACGACCGTCCGGATCTACAGTGCCTCATCATGCAAAAAATCGGACGGGTCCAGTGACCCGTCCGATGGCAACTCATTCTTGCTGATCCCTGTCAACGAATCATTCGTCGTCAGTTGGCTCAGCAGCCGGAGCAGCTTCCTGTTGCTCGGCCAGCACGGCCTTGCGGGAAAGCTTTACGCGGTTCTGATCATCGATCGCGATGACCTTCACCTGAATTTTCTCGCCGACTTTGCAGATGTCTGCGACAGACTTCACGAAGCCAGTATCGAGTTCGCTGACGTGGCAGAGACC
>CAIWEX010001052.1 GCA_903911795.1 uncultured Schlesneria sp. | reverse complement strand
CTTCACTCAACGCGACAGCCACCGCCTGGATTGATGGGAATCGATCTTTGGGATCGCGAGACATCGTCCGCCGGATTGTTGCGAGCAACCAGTCCGGAACGTTTCCTGTACAGAGCGAATTCAGGATGCAGCCCAAGCTGAACTGATCAGCACCAGCAGTGGGAGAATGCCCCTGAAGTATCTCGGGCGCGATGAAATCCGCGTTGCGAGAATGTTGTCTGGTCGAGCGTGAGGCTGATTCAAGAACACGACGCCAGCCAAATCCAGTAATCTTGACCCGAGCCAGACCGTTTTCGAGCGTCAGGTTCTCTGGGGTCAGCCCACCGTGAACAACGCCTTGCTGGTGCGCGGCAGCCAGGGCCGATGCCGCTTGCCATCCAATGCGAGCAATTTCTGTCGAACTGGGCCGCGAACCGGAAGGAAAATGCTCAGGTAGAGTCTGCCCCACGCAGTACTCCTGAAACTGACACACCACAGATTCCGATTCATGCGTGGCAAACACTGCCATTACGTGCGGATCACTGATCGTGGCGACCGATTCGGCGGCCAAAAGAAATTCATGCCTCGCCTGAGAATTCCTCGCAAGTTCCGGATCCAATATTGTCGCCGTCACAATCCGGCGTTGCTTCGGATCCAAGGCACGAGCGGTCGTGCCGATTTGACAGACGCCCGTCGTTTCCAGAATCTGGTATTGGCCGATCTGCCTCGGAATGGACGTTCCATCGATACAGGCCAGGACCGTCGATAGGCAGTCTGGCGTCGCCCGGTCGTTGCCGGGGGTTGATGAGGATTGCAATTCCTCAGGCTGCCGCTGATTCAGTTCGTCCGAGATTTCGGGGAAACGCCGTGAATATTCGGAAAGCGACGGGGCTTCCCCGCGCGATTGCCGTAGTTCGAATTCCAGCAATGCCAGTTCGAAACAAAGTCTGTTTCGCGCACGTGGCGGCACGCTATCTACGATCGCCTCAATGACGGGACACGCCCCCTCTTTCCAGCGGACCTCGAAGTGATCGCAACTACGGTCGACCAATTTGAGATCTTCGTCCGAAAGATTGTTCCAGGATGACACCATTTAACGAGGCATTCTTGATAAATCACGGTGAAGCGAGGGCGCGGTCGCTCGATATCATTGAAATTGCTCTTCTGAGTAAAAGTCCGACAGGTGATTGAAAACTGGAGGGGCGGCAAGTAAAACACGGTTCACGGTGCCTGCGGGGAAGGGAGTCCCGAACAAATGAAGCACTCGAAAACATCAGGATTCGCCGGGACCTTCCGCGTCCAATCGTTGACTCCATTCGCGTCGGATCCTTTCCACTTTGCGCTCAATGGTCCGTCGGGTCACTGCCAGCTTGTCGGCAATTTCTCCGTTCGTATATCCCTCCATCTTCAGGTGGGCAATTTCACGCAGAGAATCTTCGGAAAGGGATTGCAACAGCAGGTGGCAAGTCTCGGCAACTTCGACTGCAAACTCGGGAGTTGGCTCGGCATTCGGCAGTCCATCCAGACCCGGTGAAGATTCTGGAGTGTTGGCAAACAGTCCCGATTCGGTCATCAATTTGTTGACGTCTCGCTTGTCTCGAAGATTATATCGTTGACGAATGGCTATCTTTCGAGCGGTAATTGTCAGTAGCAGTCTCCACAGGTTTTCGCGGTCAGCGAGGTCTGGGAATCGCCCTCCCACCATTCCGTCGCACAAACTGTGGAATGCACTGAGAGCCACATCTTCTTCGTCGTAAACACGGCGCATCTGCTGAGGCAATCGCTTGCGGGCGAACTTCTGCAGTTTCTGCACATAATGCTCCCAGATCTTTTGTGCGGCATCCTGGTTGCCGGTCTGCAACTGCTGCATCCAAAGTGTGATGGGATCTTCCATTGCCTGCCTGTATGAACGACGAACAAAAACGCCAAATCGTACCGTGACGCAGCTCTTGTTACTGAGTGGAATTCACTGGAACCGGGGACTTTGTCTCTCGGACAACACGAAACCCTTTGATGACAGTGGCGAAATTGAGTTCGGGCAAACTGCGGCGGTCGCTGACATAGCGGTTCGAACTTCTCAGCCGAAACGGACTGGAACTGGCAGCCCCGCCTCGAACGACAGCGGTTTCACCTTCGGGACCGATCGGATCGGTGAGCGCCTCGGCTGTATAAGTCATCCCCATATCCAGACAAATTTCATTCACATTCCCGTGCATGTCGAACAACCCGAATGGGTTTGCGGGGTACTGAGCCACCGGCCGAACAACCGCGTTTCCGTCTTTGGCAGAATTGGCCTTTTCAGGATCGAATTTGTCGCCAAAGCTGTATAGAGTCTGCGTTCCCGCGCGGCACGCGTATTCCCATTCTGCTTCTGTCGGCAGCCGGTAGACAGCCCCTTCCTGTTTGCTCAGCCATGCACAAAAGTTCCGTGCATCCTGCCAACTGACACAAGTCACTGGGAGTGATTCGGGATCGGCGAGCCCTGCGTGAATCGACTTCCAGACATTTTCGGGTCGACGATCCTTCGGTTGCAGGCCATAGGCCCCCTTGCCATCCGACTCGACCTCGGTGACGTAGTTCTCGGCTTCGACAAATTTGCGGAACTGTCCAACGGTGACTTCCGTCGCTCCCAGATACCAGGGAGACGTCAACGTTACCTTGTGTTGCGGCTTTTCGATCGGCAACGCTTCCAGATCCGTTTCCGCAGCGCCCATCAGAAATTCACCGGGGGGAATCAGTCGTAACTTCATGCCGACAGAATTCGGCGCTTCCACAGGAACTCCCAGACGATCCGCCCATTCCTGCTGAAGTCGTTGCGCCTGTGCTTCAACGATCGCGGAATCGGTCGGTCCGGTTGGCTCGTTCCCTCCGTTGACCCATATGGCAGAAGTGATCAGACCGTGGTGCTTGTTGCCGGACGAGTCTGG
>CAIWEX010001051.1 GCA_903911795.1 uncultured Schlesneria sp. | reverse complement strand
GAAAGCTGGGACCCCAAGCCACGATCCGAATTCGGTGGACCGTATCGAGCAATCTCAACGTCGGTTCCGGGCATTGAGTTCAGTGAACTGGTCCCCCACACGGCTCGTCAGATGGACAAGCTGGCCGTGATTCGTTCGATGTCGACAAAAGACGAAAATCATTCGACCGGAGTGGCACGAGTGCAACGGGGTGACCCCAAGAATCGGGGTGTTGACTATCCGTTCCTCGGCTCAGCACTCGCCAAATTGCTTCCACCACCCACCAACAATCTGCCTCCCTATATGCATATCAAACCGGGGCGCGGCGGATTTCAGTGGCAGGATGCGGGGTTCCTCGGAGCACGTTATGGGGCATTGACGCTGGGGGAAGGAAAGCCACCGATCCACATTATTCGTCCGAATGGTATCGACGATCCTCGTGATGACGCCCGCAATACTCTCCGCCGACAACTGAATCAGCAATTTCGCGACAAGCACCGTGAATCGGATGTGGCGGCCTATGAATACTCTTATGACACCGCCGAACAACTGATGAAGCGACGCGACCTGTTTGATGAAACGGGAGTTCCTCCTGCCGACGTCGCTCGTTACGGGACCCATCCGCTTGGTCGCCATCTGCTGCAGGCCCGGCGGTTGCTCGAGGCAGGGGTTCAATTTGTCAAAGTGACGTCGTACCACTGGGATATGCATGGGGACAATTTCAACATGCATCGTCAACTGGTTCCGCAAATCGATCGTCCATTTGCTGCGATCATCGAAGACCTTCACACGCGTGGAATGCTCGATAACGTCCTGGTCGTACTGATGTCAGAGTTTGGTCGGACACCAAAGATCAATACTCGGCTGGGACGCGATCACTGGCCGGAGGCCTGGTCGCTGATTCTGGCGGGTTGCGGCATTAAGCGTGGGGTCGTGGTTGGTAAGACAACCGCTAACGGAGCGTTCTGCGAGGGGGCAGAATACGACTGCGGCCATCTGTTTCATACGATTTTTCAGGCGGTCGGCATCAATGCTGCGAAGACTGAATATGTGAATAACGGCCAGCCTTTGCCGATCGCCCACGAAGAACAATCGAAGATCAGCGAGGTACTTGCCTGATGAAAGCCAACCCGACATTGGACGTGACTAAGGCTTGGGAAATACAGACGCATAAACACAATCGTCCCCTCCTCTGTTGTGCCTTCAGCCCGTGCGGAACGTATCTCGCGGCCGGTGCGCAGGATGAGAATCTGCTGATGTGGAACCTGTCCAGCGGAGAAAAACTGACGCTGATGGGGCATACCAGTTGGATTCATTCCGTCGCCTTCCATGCGACGGAAAAGCGATTGCTCGCTGGCGATTTGAATGGAGTGCTGCGTTGCTGGGACTATTCCGTGAGCCCCCCGGCAGTTCAATGGGTGGCGCAAGAGGCACACCAGACATGGGTCCAGGCAATCGTCTCAACACCTGATGGAAAGCACTGGGTGACGGCTGGGACCGATGGAGCTGTGCGAATCTGGAATTTCGGTGATGGAAAGCTGTCTGGTGAACTACTCGGCCACGATACGGAAGTGTATTCCCTGGCAGTTCATCCCCAGGGAAAGTACTTGGCCAGCGGCGATCTGAAAGGACGGATCTTTCTCTGGAACCTGGAGACGCGTCAACGCGAGCGATCTTTCGACGCAGCAATCCTGCACACTCGGAAAGAGGACTTCCTGGCGGATGTGGGTGGAGTCCGGTCGTTGACCTTCAACGCAGAGGGGACTCAATTGGCCGCAGGTGGAATGACAGACGCCGAGAGCAATGCCTTCTGTCCCGGTAAGCCAGCCGTCCTGGTATTCGACTTTGCAAGCGGCGCATTGCGACGAACGCTGCGTCCAAAAGAAAAGTCTGACGGGCCGATTAAGGGACTCTGTTTCCTGTCAGGTGGAATCATCGCGGCACAGGGAGAACATCTGAACGCAACGTCGTCGCTGGAGTTTTTCGGTCCTGACAAGGCAGAACCGATTCATGTCATTCGGCGCGAGAGCGGTTACTGCCTGAACCTGCACCCCGATGGGCGACAACTTGCGGTCGCCAGTTTCGTCAATAACGGACGAGGTGGAAACGGTCGCCATTCCACTCCGGCCGAGTACGCCAGCCATCATGGCGCAGTGATTGTCTATGGCCTCTATGACAAGACCGAACAGAAGTGAGATTCTTCTGAAATCCATTTCCTCGGTTTTCTCGTAGAAAATTTCGTCGACTTCGATGGGCACTCAGGATTTCAAGGCGAGTTTATGCCAGAAACTTCAGGCAGTGTGACAATTTCGTCGACCGAACTTTGCGAGTTCGCAGCAGATCTCTTTCGAGCGGCAGGGGCCAGCGTCGAGGAAGCGAATATCGTCGCGTCGAGCCTGGTGGAATCGAACCTGTGCGGTCACGATTCGCACGGTGTGGTACGTGTTGCGGAATACCTGCCGTCACTGACATGCGGCTCATTGCGTGCTGGTGTTGAGCTGTTAGTTCTCAATCAGACTGCGTCGCTGCTGGTCTGCGATGCCCAGTATGGGTTCGGGCAGGTCCAGATGCATCGATTGATTGATCGCCTGGAGCCCATGGCGCGGGCTCAGGGGCTGGCATGCGGGACGATTCGCAGATGTGGGCACGTTGGTCGACTGGGAGAATGGGTCGAGGTGCTTGCTCGCAGAAATCTGGCCGGCCTGATGTCTGTGAATGACAACGGCGTGCTGATGTGCGTCGCTCCGCCGGGAGGAATCGATCCCCGTATCAGTACCAATCCGATTGCCCTTGGGGTTCCCACCGAAGCTGAGCCGTTGGTCCTCGACATTTCAACAAGCGTCGTCGCCAACGGCAAGATTCGAGTCGCGAAGAATGCCGGGCGTTCCTGCCCCGAGGGATGGCTGCAGGATTCCAATGGTCGCCCAACAACCGATCCTTCCACCCGTTTTACAGATCCACCGGGAACCATTCTTCCCATGGGAGGCTATAAAGGATTCGGGTTGGGTCTGCTGATGGACATTCTGGTTGGTGGCCTGAGCGGTGGTCAGTGTCCACCTGCTCCAACTGGGGAACTCGACTGTAACAACGTTCTGTTGCTGGCGTTTGATCCCGTCAAATTCAGTGGGCTGGAACACTTCGTCCGTGAAAGTCAGGGACTGAGTGACTTCACACGGGCATCGCGCCAGGTCGATCCAGCAACAGAAATCCGGTTACCTGGAGACCGCAGTCGCCAGACGCGCGAAGCTCGATTGCGCTGCGGAATTGAGATTGATCCGGGGACTTGGGAGCAACTATTAGCGAACGCGTCTCGTTTGAAGGTCACTGTACCCGGCAACTGAGGAATCGCGGCTTAAATAAGTGCTCCTGACGAAAGAAGCTTCAAACGATGGGGTCACGGGGGCATTCAGTCAGAATCGATCACCTACCCACACCCGTGCGACGCAACGCCATTCCCACAAGATAGTTGCGTTGATTCCGTGCGAATCGCTGGACGAAATCAGATTCAGTCATTACCTGGTGGACGAACAATCCTGCATTATAATTAAACACCCACAACTTTTCCCTGTTGCAAACCCTCACCTTTTTCGTGAGGATATCTCGCAAGTTTTGTCCACAGGATCGTCACGATCCATTCCAAGTTTTCGAAAATTTCGCCTTGGCCCTGTTCTTATTCAAGATTGAGGATCGGTCATGGATTCGCAGCCACAAGATCAAACACCTGATCCCCCACGTTGCAGAAGCTGCAATTCACCTTTGAATATAGACGGCGAAACGCTCGATCTAAATGTTTCGTGCCACACCTGCGGGAGTCGGACGCCGTTGGCCCCCCAAGAATCGTCAGCCTCCAGGCAGGGGCAGATGATTGGGCACTTTCTGCTGATGGAACTGGTGGGGACTGGGCGATATGGCGCAGTGTACCGCGCCCTAGACACCAAGTTGTCGCGCGTCGTCGCAATCAAAATTCCCCGCAAGGACGACTTCAGCCCTCACACGCTCAGCACGTTTATTCGTGATGCCAGGGCCGCGGCGATATTGAATCACCCCAATATTGTCCGTCTTTATGATTTTATGCAGATTGACGAAACGATTGTCATTGTCAGTGAATTTATCTTTGGCGATGACCTGAAAGCCTTTTTGAGTGCGGATGGATTCCGTTCGATTCATGAAATGGTCAGGTTCATGCTGAAGACCACGCAAGCCGTCCAACATGCCCACGAAAACGGCGTGATACATCGCGACCTAAAGCCTGGCAACATTCTGATTGACCGAAATCATGAGCCGCACCTGACGGATTTCGGACTGGCGAAGATTGTAGCAGCCGAACAAACATTAACGGCGTACGGTAATGACCAGCTCGTTGGCACACTCGCTTATATGTCGCCAGAACAGGCGAGCGGTCGAATTCGTGATGCCAAAGAGCGCTCTGACATTTTTTCTCTCGGGATAATCTTATACGAATTGCTGACTCGCCAACGGCCCTTTCCCGGTGAGACTCTGACCGAAATCGTGAGGAGGATTTGTCATGAAGAACCGATCAAGCCCAGGGCGATCCGCCCTGAGTTGCCGCAAGACCTGGAAACGATATGCCTGAAAGCGCTCGCCAAAGACCCCCGTGATCGCTACGTCTCCGCAAAAGCGATGGCAAATGACCTGAGCCTGTTTCTGGAAGGTAAACCAACGGTTGCGCGGCCAACCACGAGCTTGCAAGGAGTTCTGCGTTGGTTGAGGAAGAATTCGACCGTCGCCCTTGTCTGCCTCGCTGCCCTCGCCAGCACTGCAGCTGCGGCCCTGATTCCATCACGGCTCGCCCCCGGGTTTCCCGAAGTGGAAATAGCAACTAATCCACCCGGCGCGCAAGTGCGACTGTTCCCAATTGATCAGGAAACAGGGAAAACGATCGACGAAAAGGTGATACGACCCCGGGGAAAAACACCTTTAAATCATCGGCTTCCACCTGGTGACTATCTGGTGGTTGCTCGACTGGCGGATGGTAGGTTTCATGAAGTTTATCGCCGGATCCCCAATGAAAGCCAAAGGCCGGAACTCTATAACCACCGCAATTGGCGGCGGACCGAAAAAGGGACGGTGATCCTGAGTCCAATTAAGATTCCGTCGCTGGCTGTGTCAGACAATATGGCACTCTATAATGATGATCATAACTTCTACCTTGACCGCCACGAGGTGACGGCCGGACAATTCTTCTCCAGCATAAAAAATCTTTCCGCCATGATGCAGAATACTGATGATGAGTCACCAGTGACGGAATTGAATTACAACTATGCCGTGTTCTATTCAGAACTCGTCGGAAAGCGGTTGCCAACGGCGGACGAAATTGAATTCGCTGCAACCAATTCGCGGAAGACCCGATTCCCTTGGGGAGACGACGTGCGGGAAATCCCGCAGGGGATTTTCCCGGTCGGGCAGATTGAGTTCGACAAGACCGCCGCTGGCGTTTTGGGACTTTGTTCGAATGGAGGGGAATTCACCTCTTCGTTACCCCAAAACGAAATTGAAGTTGGCCCCAACCATCCACCACTACTCGCAATTCCGGTCATTAACCAAACGGCGTTTGTCCGATTCAGTCAGGAGCGTCATTCGCTGGTTCGCGTGAATGGGCCGGATCATGTGCCATATGCGGGCGTCGGATTCCGATGCGCCAGAAGCAAAACTCCCCGGTGGTGAGACCGGGGAGCGGGCAGGCATTGGTGGCGCTGTATGACACTTCACTCACTATTGCTGCAGTTGCGAAACTGTTGTGACAATGTAGGTCGTGGTTCCGATTTTAACTTCTGCAATGTGTGGTGCGACCACCTTCACTTGACTCGTCACATCGCGAACCTTCTGGTCGGCGGGAGGTTGCTCGATTTCTCTGCCGAGATTCGCATCGAAGACAGAGCCTTTCGTCGTCGCTCCTGTCGTTTCTTGAACGTCAACCCGAAAAGAGTCCAACCGAGCAAAGTGCTGGGTGTTACCATCCATGAAGCTGACCAGCATTCGCCCGTCAACCATTTCCTTCGCTTCGAACGCCGCAGTCCACTCAGTTCCATCTTTCTTTTTGAAGCTCTTCGAGCCACTCTTCAGAACAAATTGTTCGTCCCACTTCCAGAGTCGATCCTGCTTGAACTTCCGTTGATATCCGCCCGCTGGATTGTGGGAAGCTGACGGTATCACCATGTCGCATTGTGCAAGCGGGCAGGTCGGGCACGGATCATAATTGCTGGTGTCATAATTGCCATACATCACAACCCATACGGCTGTGTTGTTGCTGCATGTGTCGCTCCACTTCACCCCGTAGTACATACCGGAAGTTATTTGAAAGAATGCACAAGTGCAGGATCCGCCTTGTTCAATCACGGCTCCGTCACATCGCGCGGCGCGAAGAGCGGCAGGTGCACATGGCTGGTGAGTAACACCAGCGCACTGACGTCGCGCAGGTCGACATCCCCGCGCAGCATCAACGCGCATTTCCAGCCCGACCAGCGATCCTGCCATGATCGCCACGATCATCAAACGATTCATCAGTCTTCCTCCGTAAAAACGAATCGGTCCATCTCAGCCCCCTGGCTGAACTGAGCGAAATAGTACACACCCACGACAACACAATCCACCCACACTGACACTTCTGTGCATTTTCCGCAAACAACCCCAAGCGAGTCAACGCGACCGATTTGGCACCGGCGTGTATGCTGGTCAATTGTCGCTGGCAGCGGTGCCGTAAAATCATCCAACTGGTTACGCGGCCTTTGATTCGGCCACGTGAAAGTTGTGAATGTCAGCAAGTCATCAATTCACGTTCAATTCGCTGATATCCGTCCATGTATCATCGATTGCATCATTGTTTGTCGCTTCTGCTTTTTCAGTCGCTTCGCTCGCCGAGTCCATATCGGACGCTTCTGCGAACACAACGGACAATTCGACTGCGTTCAGCTGTTCAGTCTGCGAAGTAGCGTCTGGCGAAACCTCATGAGTTTCTTCCAACAGCGGTGCCACTGGATTGCGTTGCCCGTATTGCAGTTCGTGCAACCAGCCAAGCAACGGGGCTTTGTACGGGCGGAACTTGTCGAGGGTGCCAAGATCGGCACGGAACAGCAGCGCTCTGTTCGTTCCTAAACGGCCAGCGGCAGGACTATCAATCAGATTGCTGGAGTCATTCGCATTCATCGCAAACAGAATGCGATGTTCAAACCGATTCATCAGTTCACGCCCCAACCAGCGCAAAGCAGATTGGTAACCGTCGGCCCAGACCAGCGGAAAGACTCCCGACGCTGCTCCATCCTTGATAATGTCAGAGAATAAGGAAGCCGTACTGACTGTTTTCGGCTTGTCGAAGCCACCAAAGCCTCCGAATTCGTCGTCTGATTTTCGCAAGTCCCGGAATCGCGCCAGATCGAAAACGACGACGAAAATTGGTTCTCCCAGCGCATCCTGTCGTGAATGCATCTGTTCGACAACTTCCTGCAATGCTGCGGCCGAATCTCGCGGAATGACGACTTTGAGACCCGGAATGAATTCCGCCAGTGCCTGCCAGACTCTGGCTGGATGACTGTCGGGAAGACTGCCATCCAGGACAATGAACCTGGCATTCCCCTGCCCTGCCAGTCCCAGAACACCAGTTGATAATGCTCCCAAGGCCGCGTCCTCGTCGCGACCAATGATCAGCGTGGGGCCGCCGTCGCGCGGGCCGAATGGCAACCTCGTTGCACCGGTCAGCGCAACGGCTTCGCCCAGCCACAACGAACGGGTTTGCGACCCGCTTTGAACGTCGGCAGAATTCGTAACCGGTTGTCCAACGCGTTGAATCGCCGTGAGCACCTCTTCGTTGGCCAACGGGTCTGCGGCAGTATTACCTTCAAATACGACGGCGTCCGGCCAGCGACGTGACGGATCTTCGTTCGCAACACGCTCATGAAACTCGTCTGCCCAGACCTGCATCCAGCCGAGATACGTTTCTCGCTGGGAATCGTCGAGCCAGACAACCTGGAAGGGATGGTTCCCTTCAACAAGGCCGTTTGCATCGTTGTAGATCGCCTCACCCGGTCGCGACAACAGCCTGGCCGCTGTGTTCTCTTCACTGAGGATCAGGTGCGCGTCGGTGTCGCTACATTGCAGAGCGATACGCACGGCAATCTGCCCCAGAGTACTTCGGGCAAGTGAATATGCACCCGCTAATGTTTGACTTCCCAGAATCACGTGCACCCCAAAAGCACGTCCTTGCCGAATCAGGCGATCAAACAGCAGTGCGGCGGATTGAGAGAGTCCATCGTCTTCAATGAAAAACTCCTGGAATTCGTCGATGATCAGTAGAATGCGTGGCAACGGCTGCCCAGGGCATGCGACACGGTATGCCGCAAGATCCTGGACGCCCGCTTTTCGGAAGAGCTCGCCGCGATCTTTCAAAATGGAGTCCAGACGCTGCAGGACGCTCACGCCGAACTCCCGATCACTCTCGATGGCGATGACGCGAGCGTGCGGTAACCGGTGCGACGCATACGTCTTGAATTCGACCCCTTTCTTGAAGTCGATCAGGTAGAACTCAATTTCATCGGGACTGTAATGCAAAGCCGCGTTCGTAATGAGTGCGTGCAGCAGCGATGACTTTCCGGAGCCTGTCTTACCGGCGATCAGGACGTGTTGCGAGGTCCCCTTCCCCAGCTTCAGGTTTTGCAGCTTCGTCGCCCCGGCGCGCCCGATCGGAACATCTAATCCCGACTGAGTACTCGATGTCCAGAAGGCATCGGCGGGCGGCATGACGCGTTCGAACGGAACTTCGACGCGGCGAACGGATCTCGCCAGTTGGCCCGCACGCCGAACGATCTGTCCGAACTCATCAGGTTCGGGAGGTTGATCCAGAATCAGCGGCCAGTCACTCAGGTCAGACTCCGCCAACCTGAACGGTGAGAATGGCATTTCGTCAGGTTGTGATGCTGCTACCGCATTGAGTCCGCTTTCAGAGAACTTTGTTGCCTCGGTGGCCGCGGGGCCACCTGAGAGATCGTTCAGAGAGTCCCTCGGAGCAGACGATTTACGTGGCGCGGCAAGTCGCAAAACGGTCGCGTGCTGTTCTATGTCGGCGAGAGAAAAACTACGTGGCAGATCCTGCGATTCATCCACGCTCATCAGGAAAAACACGCCGCACTTCATACCACCCTCGGCGATACTCGCCAGCCGCCGCAGAGCCAGTTCGGTAAAGTTGGCAGGAAAATTGGCAACAACGAGGATTCGGTACGGTTCGGCAACTTCACCAGCCTCGCGGTTGTAATCATCGAGTGTGGCATAGTCGTTCCGTAGATACGTCTGCAGGACGTTTTCCATGTGTTCGGTCAGATCCCCCAGCCGTTTCTCGATGTGTGCCGGTTCTGTCCAGATCCGGCTGGTGACCATCTGCTCGTCGATGTCGGTCAGGTGCATAAACGAAGCAAAGTTTACACCCAGGCCAACCGGGTCCATGATCGTGAACCGAACTTTTCCCGGCGGGAGCGAGGTCAGGAATCGCAACATCGATGTTTGCAAAAGGCGTGACGCGTCGGCCCGGCTTTCACCGCGTGATCGGATCACCAGAGAGGGCTTTCCAGTCAGAGAAAGCAGCAGCGGAAACTCGAAGCGAGTACGTTCGGTACGGAGACGATGATCTGCAGAAACCCCGCCAGTCATCATTGCCAAGTCTGTCACCAGCCGACCGACTGAGAGAATTCCCTCAAGAGGTTGAGGAGCTTCGTCGGTGGATTGAATACGTGTTTCCAGCCATCCCCCCAGTACTGTGGGCCATTTCGGACAGTTGCGCCGCGCGGCGTCGCACAGGGCATCTGCCAGGTCACCCAGGTCTTTCAAGCCTCCATGCCAGTCCCGAATCAATTGTCCCCAGGCTTGCTGGTACGAGTGACGGCTGGATGCGACTCGCTCGTCGAACTCGGCCTGCAGGTTTCGAAAATCCTGCTCACGTCGCAGGATCAGGTCGTGTTGAGTCGCTGATGAGCGAGCTTCCAGTGTTCGCCGTTCCTGTATACGAAGCCGTTCGATTTCAGCCAGCCTGGCAGGAAACGACGCTTGGGCAGCTTGCGTGTCGGTTTCTCGACGCGCATTGGCTGCGTTCATTCGAAGATTCAACTTTGCATCTGAATGAGCAACGGCTGCTTCGCGTTTCTTTTCACGATCTTCGTCGAGACGAACCAGATCCGCTTCTTGAGAATCACTTTCTCGCTTCGAAATGACGAGCCAGCGCTGATAACTGGCGTCGGCATCAACGGTCAGCTGCAGCAGTCGTTCAAAATCAGGAAGGACCCGTTGTCCTGCGAACAGGTGCAGCAGGAAGAGAAAAACGAGGCCAAACGCCGATCCCGCTCCCCATGCGATCCAGACCCAGTCGCGTGCCGTCGGATCGATTTTCAACCCAATCAATGAGGGTGGAATCACCAGCCAGATGAGGCCCGAGAAGCCTGCGCTGCAAAGCACAAACAGAACGACGGGAAGATATCCACCAAAGAATCGTGGCAGCAGTCGACTGTTGATCCGTTGTTGAATCGTCTCGACCTGCCGCATCGCGTCGACGCATAACTGATGCAAACCGGTAACGTCCAGCGGCAATGCTGAAGGGGCCGGCGCATGAACCTCACCCAACATGCGACTTTTCTGCAGGAAGCTTGTGACGTTCCGATACCATCCGTCCAGCGTCTTGATCGTGGTTTCAAGTTCCATTCGACTGGCCGCCAGCCCCGACTGCAGCACCTGAAGTCGAGCGAGCGGACTATCTTCTGTGTCGCGATCCAGCAGCGATCCTAACAGCCAGCCCGCTTCGTCATGCTCCTTTTGAGCGACTGCAGTTTCGGTCTGCCACCTTTCATCAATGGCTGCCAGTGTCTCATCGAATTTTGACTGAACTTGCTCCTGCTCTGTCGTCCATTTCTGTTCGAAGACTGCGAGTTCGTCGCTATATGTCTGTTGATTTGCGGTGAATTCGCTTTCGTAGGTGTCCGTCAGGAGTTGATGAACCTGCTGATATTGCTGCTGCTCGCCTGAGATTTCCCCAACGTGGGTTGATTCAATTTCCTGCTCACGCCGTGCACGGTCAGCAACGAGATCCAGCAATCGTCGGATCTGTCGTCGCTCGTGTTCGATGGTCAAATCCGTGTTCAAGATCTTGATCCGCTTTAAGTGATATGCCATTTGAGAAGCGGCTTCACAACAGGTTGAAATTGGGATGACGCTCCGTCGATTTTGCGAAACCCCGAGTGCCGTGACACTCCATTCAGAAAACGATTTCTATTGCGAATCCCAGACTACCAACTGCGCTGGCAGCCATAAATGCGGAAACGCGAATTACTCATTCGCCCCGCGCCAATCGTCACTCACGATCATCGCACTCTCGGCACGCAGCCACCAGCACGCCGTTCAAACGGGAGATGGCATCCAGTGTGATGCGTACCTGTTGAAACAATGGATCAAGATGCTCCGATTCCAAGGTCTGGCTGACCGGATCGTCCCACGAGGCTTTGGTGAGCACCCACGCCTCCTCAAGGCGATCGGTCGCCGATTTGATCTGGCCCGCTCCGTCAATCAGACTTCCTAATGCCATTGTGTTAAGTCCTCATGGGGTTTCTGATTGTTCGTCGCTGGCAATCACATTGGCCGGTCCATCTGATTCGTCAGATTGGACCTCGTCGTCCGCATCAGTTGAGCCCAGTGAAATCGCGGCACCACTGTCGGGTGATTGGATGTTGGCATAGGCTTCAATGGCGTCAATCATTCGAGACAGCTTCGCCATGATTTTCGGCAATTCGTCTTCCAGAAACCGTTGAAGCGGCCCTGTTCGACCACGGTATTCATCCACTTGTCGCCCCGCTTCGATGTTCCAGCGTCTGACGACTTCCATTTTGTGCTGACAGAATTCCAGTCGATGTTTGGCTCGCTGGAAGGCAACTTTTTCTTCAATACATTCGGAATGCCGTCCACCAACCGTTCGCATGCGACAGGTTTCGTAGGCGATTCTGGCGCTGGCGACACCGTCGTACGCACGACGCTCCTGGTCACGCCAATAAATCGGCCGATCCTGTTGCAACCACGCCATCGTACGATCGATCTTCGACCGAAGTTCGCCGATGGCATTTTCAGTCCGCTCGCCGTATGCAATCAGCGCCAGCCGCATGTCTCGCAATGCGTCCAGCGACTGAATATTCGCCTGCCCCTCTGACATGGATCGTTCCTAACCCAAGAATCGCTCCTGCGACTCGCATTTTACATCGGTACCGGTCGATTCTTCCGGTCATGCTCACGAGTTTACCGCTGCTGCATGTACTCTTCGATCCGTTCCGCCTTTCGCAGCAAATAAGGGACATGGTTCTCGTTCGCCTCGACGAATCTGGACAGCAGTTTCAGGTGCTGACCGAATTCTTCTGCGAATTTCAGGTGCTCCTGATCGCGCCAGGTTTGGCTGAGTGAGTTGAGTTGCCCCGAAACGGTACTAAGGCGGGATTGCAGGTCATTGTTAAATTCCCGCAACATCCCCGCAAAGCGACGCAGTTCCGCGGGATCAACGATGGCTTGTGACATGAGTAATTCTCGTGGATGATCGGGAGGAGACGCAATCTCTGGAAAACATTCGCACCAATAAACATTCGCACCAGTATAGCTTTCGTAAACACGTGCCGGTAATCAACAAAACCCAGATGAAATGGTGTTTTGCGGTGATTCCATGAAGGAACAATCGATGTCTGTTGTTTTAGGAGTTGACCTCGGAACGACAAAAATCACCTGCGTGGCAGTGGAAGCAGCTTCCCGGCAGGTGTTGGCCGTCGGAACGACGACGAATGACGCCAATATCACCAGCGAACCAGATCGTGCACGAGGCCGATCCGAATGGGATATCAACCGGATTGTCATGCAGGGACTGGAGTGTCTGAAACTGGTTGCCGGACAATTAGCCGATCGAGCACATGCCGTTTCTGCGATCGGAATCACAGGCCAGCAACATGGCATGCTGCTCGTCGGTTCTGACAAGAAGCCAATTTCACCACTCATCAACTGGCAGGATCGTCGGGCGCTGGAACCATTCCCTGGTCGCGACCATTCATGGCTCGAGCAGACTCGAGCGTTGCTCGGGGATGATATCTGGAAGCGGACGGGGTGCCGATTGCAACCTGGGTTTATGGCGGGAACGTTGTATTGGCTGAAGGCTCAGCGGTTGCTTCCCGACCAGGTGCAGGCCTTGTTCGTCATGGACCACTTTGGGGCAATCCTGACAGGATCGCCCGCAGTGACAGAACCCTCGTGTGCGGGAAGTAGTGGGGTGTTCAATGTCCGATCACGGGACTGGGATGACGAGGCGATTGGTGCGTTAGGGTTGCCTCGTTCACTCTTTCCAGAAGTCCGTGAGGTCACCAAACCAATCGGTCGACTGACGCCAGAAATTGCCGCGCTGACGGGATTGCCCGCAGGAATTTCGATCGGTGCTCCGATCGGAGATCATCAGGCAAGCTTTTTGGGAAGTGTAACAGATCGCGAAGAGAGCGTTCTAGTCAATGTCGGAACTGGGGCTCAGGTGGCAGTCTTTACCAGTCAACTTGATTTCGCTCCGCCGATTGAATTGCGACCGTTTCCCGGGGGCGGCAATCTGCTGTCAAACGTCGGCCTGGCAGGTGGCTGGTCGTATCAGGTTCTGGAACAATTCTTTCGAGATGTGGGCCGATCTGTTTTCCAACAGGATTCGACTGTTCCGCTTTACGAACAACTGAATCAACTGGCACGAACTGTCCCTGCGGGAGCCGATGGACTCTGCTGCGAGCCCTTGTTTGCTGGAACGCGACTTGATCCAACGGTGCGGGGGACACTCTCAGGACTTTCGCCGCAGAACTTTACAGCCCGACATCTGGCCCGAGCGGTTCTGGAAGGAATGGGCAGGTCTCTCAGCAATGGTTACGCCGAGATTCGTAAGATCACGGGACGATCCCAGAGTCGGCTGATCGCGGCCGGGAACGGCTTACGCGAGAATCCACTGTTGTCCGAGATCGTTGCGCAGGCATTCGGGCTTACGATCAACTTTACAGAACATCGAGAGGAAGCCGCGTTTGGTGCTGCCCTGACCGCTGCTGCCATTCAGTAATCAGTCGATATGCGGCCGAACTGCCGGCAGTCATACGAAAATTGCAAACAGGCCGATCAGACCCAGGATGGCCAGCAGCAACCCGATGGCAACACTCAACGGCCACTTCGCAGGAGTCGGGCATTCCCCACGTCTTATCTTCTGGAGCGATCGCCAATGAGACAGGCTGGCGAGGACGGTTGCCACCAGTCCCAGAATAATCAGAGCGATGCCAAATCGAACGGCTCCATGGTGAAGCTTTATACTCTCGGCGGTCGGATTCCGTTCCTCAAGCGTCCGGAAAAAACCGACCATTCCGAACCCAAACCCCGCTATGGAGAGTGTGGTTCGAATCCAGGCCAGCGTGGTCCGATCCATCGCTAATTCGGTTCGAAACCCTGCAATTTCCGTCCGATGACGTGCCATTGTCACTCGAGGATCTTCCGCAGCGTGTTCCTGGCTCATTGTTTATCCCTTTTGAACGTCTTGTCAAATTGCTGGCTATCCTAGCCGCCGGAGGTCTCGGATCACAATGCGGGATGAATTGTCAAACTTTGAAGCCTTGGTGCCGTGTTTCGACGTATCAATCTGCCAGATTTCATGGGGCAAATGAACGCTGCCGGTTTCAGGTTTGTCGTGAATTGTGTTTTGACTCGGACTTTACCGAATGGCTAAGATGACGTTCCCTTTCCACGGCTTTTCACAGAATCGCAAAGAGAAGTGCTGACTTGAATTTCTCCGATTCCAATATTCGCTCACGCCAACGCAGACTGGTCAGACGTGTTGTCGCTGCTGTTCTGCTTTTGGGTATCGGCGGAGTCATCGCCTGGAGCGCCTGGCCCCGTTCTGACGACGGAGGTCGAGCCGATTTTCTGTTCCGGTTTCGTGGCGGCTCGCTCATTATCGCAGGTGGTGGTGAACTGCCTCCGATGATTCGCCAGCGATTTGTTGAACTGGCTGGTGGCCCGGAAGCAGCCAGGATTGTCGTGATTCCCGCGTTTGAATTCACAGATTCACATGCACACCAGTTGATGGAGCCGTGGAAGTCGAGAAATGTCAGATCTGTCAGAATTCTACATACGACATCTCGACAACAGGCAAATGAAGAGTCGTTCGCGGAATCTCTGGACGACGCCACCGGAGTCTGGCTGAGTGGTGGAAACCAGGCATGGCTGTCGGAGCAGTATGTTGGAACGCTCGTTGAAGCGAAGCTGAAAGACGTCATCAGGCGCGGAGGTGTGATCGGAGGCAGCTCTGCTGGTGCTGCAGCCATGACAAAAATCATGATCGAACAAGGCCAGGAGGAAGCAGTCGAAGGGACTGGCTTCGATCTCTTTCCCAATGCCGTAGTTGATCAACATTTCCTGAAACGGAGTCGGTTGAATCGACTGATGAGACTGATGGATTCGCACCCCGAGTTGTTGGCATTCGGAATCGACGAAGGGACTGCGTTAGTGGTTCAGCCGGCCAGGGGAACTCTCGGTGTTGTGGGGAACGCGTATGTGGTTGCATACGTCCCTCGGACCGATCTGGGAACATCGCGATTCGAAGTTCTAAAGGAAGCGGACCTGATCGACATTCAAGGGTTGCGAAGCGGTAAAGTTCGCGTCAGTTCAATCACAGACTTGGATGCGATCTTGAATGATACGTCTCCGTAGATCGGGGCATTGAAGATCGAAACTGGAAGTATGCAGGGTGGGCACGAATCGTCCCCGCTTCAACGATCGGAGAATGGGTGTTGTCGATAGCGTCGCCTGCGCCGTTGCCAATTGAGTAATCCACCCTGAGTCTCTATCCTTGCGGCAGGGAACGAATTGTTTCCGGATGTCGACCAGCGAAAGGGACTCTTTCAGATGAAGCCGATCATTCTCGGACTCGTAGGCACGCTGTTGTGCGGTGGAATTGCCATGACTGCAGAAAAGATGACATATCCAACTTCGAAGAAAATTGATCACGTTGACGAATTGCACGGCGTTAAAGTTCCCGATCCTTACCGCTGGCTCGAAGACGATGTCCGTGAATCGAAGGACGTCGCAGCCTGGGTTGAAGCCGAAAACAAGGTGACAATGTCATACCTTGAAGCAATCCCACAACGCGATGCGATCCGGAAGCGATTGACGGAACTCTGGAACTACGAAAAGTATTCGGCTCCATTCAAGGCTGGCAGCCGTTATTTCTATTTTAAGAACGATGGTCTGCAGAATCAGTCGGTCCTCTACAAGCAGGATTCTCTGGATGCGGAACCGTCGGTTTTGATCGATCCCAATGCGTGGTCGAAGGATGGGACCGTTGCCTTGGGAAGCACGTCCTTCAGCGATGACGGACGCTACATGGCCTACAGCGTTGCCGACGCAGGCTCAGACTGGAACACTTGGCGTATTCTGGAAGTGGAAACCGGACGACTGCTGGACGATGAACTGAAATGGGTCAAGTTCAGCGGTGCCGCATGGACCAGCGATCATCGTGGCTTTTTCTATGGAAGGTACGATGCCCCTCCTCCCGGCGCGGCATTTCAGAAAACGAATCTGAATCAGAAAGTCTATTACCATCGCGTCGGGACACCACAGTCACAGGATGTTCTCGTCTACAAGCGACCGGACGAACCAACGTGGGGATTTGGACTTCGAGTCAGTGAAGACGGACGGTACCTGATCATCACCGTCTGGAAAGGGACCAACGACAAATACCGGGTTCTGTACAAAGATCTGACCGAGCCGTATGGCATGCCGATCGAACTGATTGATCATTTCAACGACGAGTATTCGTTCGTCGGGAATGACGGGACGACGTTCTACTTCGTCACCGATCTGCAGGCATCTCGCAAACGTGTCGTGGCGATCGATACACGCAACCCGACTGTCATTCGCGAGGTAATTCCACAGGCTGCCGAAACTCTCGCCGGTGCCGACATTATCGCAAATCAGTTTGTGTTGACGTACCTCAAAGACGCGAAGACTCAGGTTAAAGTCCATGCGATTGATG
>CAIWEX010001050.1 GCA_903911795.1 uncultured Schlesneria sp. | reverse complement strand
CAGCCAGTTCGACTTCCATGGGCTTACCAGCCTCGTCGTCATCGTCACCTTCTACAACGACCAGCTTGCCGTCTTGACCGACAGACTTGATAGCCGCTTCACGGATCTGGCCCTGGACATGGATCTCAGTCACCGTGCGGTGGTCATCTCCGAGTCGTAATGAAACGAACTGTCCTTCTTTCACATCAGAGAGTTCTGCGGCTTCAAAAGCAGTCCAGACCTTCGCCTTGCCTGCCACATCGAGGTTTAACAGCGTTCCAAACTCTTCCAGCGAGATTGTGACGGTCGACGGTACGCCGCGATTCACTGCGACCACCTGTCCTCTCAGCCCTCTTTCGAATCGTGTCGGTTCGTCCTTCAGCATTCCGAGTGCAATACCGCCCGCAGTCAGAAACGTAACGACCCACGCTGTCGCATACTTCAATTTTTCGAAACCCATCATGTTCAGAACTCCTTGTGCGAGTGACGCAGCAGACGGGGAAATCCCGGCTGCCATCGAGCCTGTCGCGAATGAACTTGCGGCATGAGAAGTCAAGGTGGTCAGTGGTGTCAGACCGGCTTGAGTGATTCCGGGGACCAGCCACGCGGCAATCGCCGTTGCAGTCAGCGTGACTCCTCGACGCGTCAGACTGGAGCGAAGCTGTTCCCGTCCACGTTCGAGGCGATCTTTTACTGCAGCAACGGTGATTCCGAGTCGCTCGGCCGCTTCGTCACGAGACAATCCTTCGACCTGGCTGAGCAGGATGACCTCACGAAAACGTGCCGGTAACCTTGCCAGTTCGGTATCGAGGATTTCCCCCAGTTCGCGAATTGCAACCTGCTGCTCCGGGTTGGCAACGGGGGGCTCAGCTGCCGAAGACTGCGACCGTGCCGCCTGATCTTCGATCACTTGGCGCCGGACCGTCAGCGATTTCAACTTCAGGGACGTTCGTCGAGCGGTTTGGTGCAACCACCCTGCAATGGATTCCTGCCATTCCAGGGACTTGGCCTTACGCGCCAGAACAAGAAACGTCGCCTGAAAAGCATCTTCGGCGTCGCTGGTGTGACGCAGAATCCGCTGACAGACACCAAACACCAGCCCGGTGTGCCGCCGGACGATTTCGGAAAAAGCACGTTCGTCTCCTGCAAGAAAGCGAGACAAAAGTTCTCGATCAGTCGTCGTTTCCTGGGGGGAATCGGGAAGCGACACTTCGTTCGGCGATGCCGTAGCACTGACCATCATTCGACCTCCAACTGCGTACTGGCAACAGACACCAGTATAATGCCGTGGGGTTTCGGAGCGGCGGTAAGAATCCCCGATTTTTGCATTGTTGTCGGGACATCGAAAGGAGTGCCAAATCATTGGCCGATTTGTTTGCCAGGCAACTTGTTGCCTGACGATAGAACGATGCATCGGAACTTCGTTATGATAGCGGGCGAGAAATGTTCCTCTTGAGGTTCCCGACCAATGCGATTGTCTGGATATTCCCGCTGCAATTACCTTTCTGTTGCCTTCCTTTTGGTGACCGCTTTTCATTCTCACGTTGTCTGTGCCGCGGAACCAGATGCTGCGGCACTGGAGTTCTTCGAGAAAAAGATCCGGCCGATATTTGTCGCACACTGTTCTGAATGTCACGGCAAGAAAAAGCACGGTGGATTACTGCTCGATTCACGAGAAGGCTGGATGACCGGCGGCGATTCCGGTGCCGCAATCATTCCGGGGGATCTTGAGAAAAGCATCCTGATTCGAGCCGTTCGCTGGACTGACAAAGATCTGCGAATGCCGCCAAAGCAAAAATTGTCGGATACCGAAATCGCAGATCTGGAAATCTGGGTCAAAGCAGGGGCGGCGGACCCACGCACAATTCTCGAAAAGTCGAACGGCTCGACTGCGAAGCCTAGATATGGCGTTTCGCTGGAGGAAGGGCGTAAGTTCTGGTCCTATCAACCCGTTCAGGAGCCCACAGTCCCTCAGGTGAAGGGAACTACCTGGCCGCGAAATGCGATCGACAACTTCATTCTCCAGCGGATGGAATCGGCGGGGGTGGCGCCGGTCGCGACTGCTGATCCCCGAACGTTGTTGCGACGCGTCACGTATGATCTGACAGGACTGCCGCCGACGCCTGCAGAGATGGATTCCTTTCTGGCGGACAAGTCGCCGCAAGCATTCGAACGGGTTGTTGACCGATTGCTTGAGTCTCCCCGATACGGTGAGCGCTGGGGACGACACTGGCTGGATGTCGTTCGTTATGCGGATACATGTGGCAATGCGTCGGATTATCCTGTTCCACAAGCTCATCGTTACCGTGACTGGGTCATTCGCGCATTCAATCGGGATCTTTCCTATCAGCAGTTTCTGCGAGAGCAAATTGCTGGAGATCTGCTACCGAGTGACAACGATGCCCAGCGATTTGATCGCATCACTGCAACTGGTTATCTGGCGATCGCTCGGCGCTTTGGTGGCAGCCGCACGGGTGAACATCACCTGACCCTGGAAGACACAATCGACAACGTGGGACGGGCGATCCTCGGATCCAGTCTGTCATGTGCACGGTGTCACGATCATAAATTCGATCCGATTACGATGAGCGACTACTATGGCATCTACGGTATTTTCGAAAGCACACGGTATCCCTTCCCCGGTGCGGAAGCAGACAAGAAACAGGCTGACTTTGTCTCTTTAATGTCCCCCGCAGAAATCGACGAACTGCTGGCACCCCATCGGGCAAAAATGGCGGCGCTCGATGCAGAAGT
>CAIWEX010001049.1 GCA_903911795.1 uncultured Schlesneria sp. | reverse complement strand
ATCCTGACGGGATCGTTTCGTACCTCGACAAGATCCTGGCGGAAGGCCAGAAGAAGCCAACCCATGAGCAGACGTTTTCCATTTCACGTGACGATGAAAAATGCAAAGTAGAAGTGGTCTTGCGCTGGACGGAAGCGACCGACGAACAGATTCGCAGTTACGTCAACGGAATTCGGACCCACGCCGGCGGGACTCATGAATCGGGTTTGCGATCTGCCATTGGAAAAGCGGTTCGCAATTATCTGGAAGTCCATGACATCAAGGTGAAAGGTGTCACCATTGAAAACGGTGACATTCGCGAAGGGGTCCAGGGAATCCTGTCAGTCTTCCTCTCGGAGCCAATGTTTCAGGGGCAGACGAAGGAAAAGCTGAATAACCCGGAAATGGTTGCGGCGGTTGAAAGTGTGGCTCGCCCGGCGATCGAAACATGGCTCAGCAGCAATCCGTCGGTGGCCGATGCCATCGTGGGGCGAATCGTCCTGGCCGCACGAGCACGCCAGGCGAGTCGTGAAGCGGCGAGTGAAGTGCGCCGCAAGACCCCGACAACGCGACGGACCAGTTTGCCCGGTAAGTTGCTGGATTGCCGTTCCACAGATCCCGGCGAATCCGAGCTGTTTATCGTAGAAGGTCAGTCGGCAGGTGGCACCGCGGGGATGGGACGCGACAGCCGATATCAGGCGGTCTTGCCGCTACGTGGTAAAGTGCTGAATACAGAATCGCTCACGACATCCAAAGTGATCGAGAACCAGGAAATCAAGGATCTGATCGAGACGCTGGGGACGGGGATCGGCAACGGATTTGACCTGAGGCGGCTTCGCTATGATCGCGTGATCCTGATGATGGATGCTGACAGCGATGGTTACCACATCAGCACTCTGCTGCTGACGTTCTTCTTCCGGCACATGCGTGACATCATCACAAACCAGAAGCTGTATCTGGCACAGCCCCCTCTGTACCGCATCCAGATCGGCGCGAAAACGGTTTATGCTCAGGATGACGCTCATAAGGAAGAGGTCCTGGCCTCACTGCCACCGAATCGCAAGCCCGAGATTTTCCGGTTTAAGGGTCTGGGCGAAATGAACGCTCAGCAGTTGAAAGAGACGACCCTCGATCCCCGGACACGAACGCTGCTGTCCGTGAGCATCGATAGCCTGGTAGAAGCGGACCAGACGTTTTCGCAATTGCTGGGAAAAGACGCGAGCGAACGCTATCGGATTATCATGGACGAAGCCAACCTGGTGGACGACCTTGATCTGTAATCAAAGTTGGGACGAAGCTGCTGAACGTCGTTGACATCTCAAGCCAACACAAATCGATTAACGGTTGGTAGAGCGTCAATTCACTCGACGGCAATCACGTGGCGAGAAGGGCATCGGAGTGCCGATCGATGTGACGCAAGCGTTCACCGCGTACAGTGCGGACAATCGCGGCCCGACACCGACCAACCCGGATGCCCGAGAACACACGGACTACGGACTCTCGGCAGTCCTCGCTGGGAATGTGATCGAGCTGACACTGACCTTCCACACCGGAGCGGCATACTGCTGCGGGGAATGGCAGTGCCATTTCATGCTGTTTCCGACCCGGAGGTGGCATGCGCTGCGACGGGCTCTTTCAGACACAGGCGTGGAAGTCCCCGAACAGTTGGAACTGCGGGTCGAAGTCCACATTGAGGACGGGGCGCTGTTCCTACTACCCTGCCGATCGGCTGCCAATCTGCCAGGGTTGGCGCCGTCGAAAGGATATCGGTACGAGGTAACGGTCACCGAGGCAACGGATGCTGAACCATCGGACGCAGCAGGTGGCGAGTACATGTAGCTTTACTCAGGTTCATCGCTCACCCAAGCCCCCTCTACTGTTCGCGGCAGATCGCAGTCTGGTCCTGTTTACACGACTGCGACGGTGTGGCCCGTCCATCGGTGCCGATTACCCAAAGTCGAATGGCCATCGCGAATCGCCCTGACCAGACTTGAGATCGGACTCGGTAGAGCGTCCAATATCCCGAGCGAAATTGCCGCAGCCAACAGCCGCGTTCTCAAGTGGGATATGTGATGAAAACTTCGATTTGTTTCTGTTTGACGATCCTGTCGTTTCCCGTTTTGTCATCCATGGCAATGGCGCAGCCGCCGGATCTGATCGTCCACAATGGCAAGATCGCAACGGTTGATGACAAATTCACCCTCGTCGAAGCGATTGCTGTGCGTGGCGAACGGATTGTCGCCGTGGGCAAGAACGCTGATCTTCTCAAGCTGGCCGGACCAGCGACCAAACTTCTTGATGTAGGTGGGAAGACTGTGATTCCCGGCCTGTGTGATTCTCATGTCCACGCGACGGGGGCGGCATTGTATGAGTACGACCATCCGATTCCTGAAATGGACACTGTTGCGGATGTCCTGAAATACATCGCTGGTCGAGCGGAAACGCTCGCGGATGGAGACTGGATTGTTGTTCGGCAGGTCTTCATCACGCGACTACGAGACCAGCGCTATCCGACTCGCAAGGAACTCGACAGCGTCGCTCCGAAAAACCCGGTGATGTTCAGCACTGGCCCGGACTGCGTCTGTAATTCACTGGCACTGGAACTCAGTGGCATTGACCGCGATTTCAAAATCACCGATGGCAAATCGGGACAGATTGAGAAAGACCCAGTGACGGGCGAATTGACCGGCATCCTGCGTAATGCGTCGCGGTTCGTAAAAGCGAAATCCAACGAGAAATCTGCCTCACACGAAGATCGGATGCAGCGTCTCAAGCAACTGTTTTCGGACTACAACGCAGTCGGCCTGACAAGTATCGCGGATCGTGCGGCCGGAGATGATGGAGTGAAGGCTTACTCGCAGCTCAAGGAACGCGGCGAACTCTCCTGTCGGGTATTCTTGTCCTACGGAGTGAATGGCAGCGGCAGTCGGAAAGAAGTAGAAGCAGGAATCCAGAAGGCCGCCGACCATCCGTTGCATAAGTATGACAATCGACTCTGGCTGCGCGGAATCAAGGTCTTTCTGGATGGTGGGATGCTGACCGGAAGTGCCTACATGCGGCAGCCGTGGGGGAAGAGTGACATCTATTCCATTACCGATCCCGAGTACCGCGGCATTCGGTTTATTCCTCAGGAAGATCTGGTCCATATGGCGAAATTCGCCCTGGAACGCGAACTTCAGTTTACCGCCCACTCGGTCGGTGACGCAGCGGTACATGCGTTGATTGAAGCGTATGCAGAGGTCAACAAGACCTTACCCGTGCGTCCTTGTCGGCCCTGTATCACCCACTGCAATTTCATGAGTCTTGAGGCAATCCAGCAGATGCATCAGCTTGGAATTGTGGCAGACCTGCAACCCGCCTGGCTATGGCTCGACGGGGCGACTCTGCGAAAACAGTTTGGTGACGAACGTCTTGCGTACTTTCAACCGTATCGATCGATCTTTGAGCATGGTGTGATCGTCGGCGGTGGCTCGGATCACATGCAGAAGATCGGCAGCCTCCGTTCAGTGAACCCGTACAATCCATTCCTGGCAATCTGGATCACTCTGGCACGACAGCCGCGTCGAGCCGACCAGCCGCTGCATGTGGAACAGTCGATCACGCGCGAGCAGGCATTGCGGCTGTACACGATCAACAATGCCTTCTTGACGTTCGAAGAAAAGGAAAAAGGATCGCTGGAGGTCGGAAAGCTCGCCGACTTCGTGGTGTTGAAGACAGACATTCTAAGTTGCCCGGTCGACGAAATTCGTAACATCACGGTCAGCGAAACCTACGTTGGTGGCCAGCGCGTTTACAAAGCAGACTGATCGCCGGGCGGTGCTGGCCCGCCAGTATGCCGCACTGCATCATCCAACTCTGAAATGCTCCAACTTCAACACATCGGAAGCAGGCCGTGGACCTCGCATCACAACTGTCTCGTGTCGCTCTCGTCGTATTGCTGATCGTTCGATCGGGTTGGTCAGCCGAACCAGCCAAGGTGATCGAACCGAAGCTGGTTCATCTGCGAAACGGTGCGGAACGAGAATGGTCTGATTTTCCTGAAGCCTCGCCCGGTGGCAAAGTCGAAATTCCGTTTGATGCATTGAGGAACGGCACTGAGT
>CAIWEX010001048.1 GCA_903911795.1 uncultured Schlesneria sp. | reverse complement strand
CATCGGCATCTACCTCGCAACCACCCCGACTGGGAATCCTGTCACGTTTCACCGCTTCCGGGTTTGAGCCGCATCCAACTCATCCAGGAATCGGCCAATCTGATGTTGCACAGCGTCAGTCAGGCGGCCGATGCGAACCTGCATTGATGCCATAAACATCACGAGGGGAATGGCGATCATCAAACCAACGGCGGTCGTGATCAGTGCAAAACTGATATCCGTAGCCAGCTTGCTCGGATCAACACCTGTTCTTTGACTCGACGCAATTTTCGCGAAAGCGGCGATCATTCCCAGAACGGTTCCTTGCAATCCAAGCATCGGCGCCGTCTTGACGACCGTATTCACCCAGGAGAGCTGGTAATCGAGTTCTGCCAGCACTTCGCGTTCGAAAGTCTCACTCAGTAGTTGTCGCAACTTTGCAATGGGCCGTTCGCGATTGGCGAGGGCAATCAGGATCAGTTGCGGTACCGCTTTTGACCAGTACGGCGGGGAATCGCACAATTCGGCGACGCTATCAAATTGACGTCCCTGCAATCGCTCACTGACCTGATTGAGGAAATCGTCGGCAGCAGCCTGAGTCCGAAATCGCTTTTGAGCGATCCGGCGAAAGACCAGAATTGTCAGAAACAGACCATAGACCGCTGCAATCGCCTGCATCGGGTAGATCAGATTGCTCATGAAATCGACCAGCTTGGCCATGTCCATGGGCGAAACTCCGAAGAGAAATGAGACTGCATCAAGAAGGGTAATTCGTTACCGGCAGGTCAGTATAACGGTCCGGGGTTCCTGTCGGTACTCGGTCATGAAAAGTCCTGTGGTCCATCAAATTCGACTCATTCGGCCCAGTTTCGAATGCCGTCCAAACCAAATTCAATCGTCAACGAATACTTCGGTTTACCCATAAATCGTGATGGCACCCTGTCATTTCAAAGTTGATTTGGCGGATTGTCTTGCCACAATGAAAGGGTTAAGATGAAAAGGTCGTAGCAAACAGGCTCGGAGCGTGGTGTTCCGAGGCACGCGGGAAGGCATCAGAAATGAATGAACGACTGAATTGGATGCTGCCGTCGTTCGAGATCGTTCGACTCGGAACGCTTCGAATCCGAATGGATCTCTCGTTCTTTCTGGTCGGGGCCTATTTTCTGTTTCGACTCGGTTGGATGCTGGGAGCGGCCTTTCTGGCCATCCTGATGGTATCCGTTCTTCTGCACGAACTGGGGCATGTCTGTCTGGCTCGTATGACAGGTGGAAGTGCTACAGAAATTCGCCTGACTCCGATCGGTGGATTGGCAACAGTTCAGCCGGGGCGTGGGACGTGGGCTTCCGTGGTCACGACCGCTGGTGGACCTTTTGTCAACCTGGTGATCTGCCTTGCCATTCCCTGGATCTTGCCGTCCGATGCCTATCGATCAGCTTTGGTCCCATTTACGCTTCCGTTGACGAAACTTGATCTTGAGCAATTGCCCAGCGACTTGGGTGTCATCACGTTTGTGGTCAACTGGGTGCTGTTCCTGGTCAACATGCTGCCAATGCTTCCGCTCGACGGTGCTCAAATTGTGCGATCCGTGCTGGCCTCTCGAATTCACCCGGAACTGGTCAATCGATGTGCTGTTCAAGTCAGTATGGTTGTCGCAGGGTTACTGGCCGTGGTGGGACTGGCATTTGACATCTCTCCACTGGTCTTCCTGAGCGCCGTGGTGTTTATTGTGAATCTGGTCGAGTTCTTCGAAAATGAGCGAATCGACCGGGAAGAGGATTCGTTCCTCGGCTATGACTTCACTGACGGGTATACCAGTCTGGACCGGTCGGTCCCTGCTGGCGGGGGTACCCAGCCGTCTGAATCGCAACCGGGGCTCGTCGAACAATGGCGTGAACGACGTCGGCAACAACAGGAGCAGGCGATTCGGCGACAGCAGGAAGAGGCCGAACAGCAGTTAGATGAACTGCTCGCCAAGGTTCATGCTCATGGAATGAACTCGCTGACGTCGCGTGAGCAACAGACACTGAAGCAGGTCAGTGACCTTCTGCGTGACCGTGGTAAACGAACCGAATAGCGACACTGCGGGCTAGTGTGGGTCGCACTTCCGTGTCGCGTCGAAACACGGGTTAGACGCTGCAGTTTGATGCCCGCAGGACGCCATACTTAACCGGAATGCGTTCTATTCCGGATATTCGGATCGAACCGGATTCACGGGCAACGACGATAGTGCCGTCGGACATCACATAACCCTGCATTTCGTTCTTCTACTTCTGGTTGCTCATTGCCAGAGTTGAACTAGAGTTCCAAAACCCTGTGCTCAGTCGAATCGAAATCGTTTCAATTCGATCATCACCGGGTTCGCTGCTGGAGGTCTTGCGACCTTCACAGCATGGGAACTCGACAAATGACGACCTGGCTCCTCGACACTCAGACGTCCTTCGATCACGACTCCGTTCATTCCGAAACGGTAGTCGCTGCGGGGGCCAACGCGCCGGTCGATGTCATTCTGCGAGAATTCAGCGATGCGACCGGCCTGCCATGCATGATCATCGAACGTGAATTCGCGCAAGTGATCGCCCAGTCGCACGCCGAGTACCTTCCCTACGTTCCACCACGACTGATACTGCGACTGGGGCAGGTGAATGCCATTGAAGTCGACCGTATCAGTGAAGAATTGACCTACTTCCTGGTCCCCATTCCGTCGAAAGAGTCGCTTTTGATTGCCGGCTATGTCCTGGCATCACGTGGCGTATTCCCTCCAGAACTGCACCTGGCAGCCCTGGAAGCACGCGTCAACGAAGCCGATTCTGAGAAAGCACTGAGATCCGTTCCCGTCTGTGATTCGCAATTGCTTGTCCGTTTGCTGGACTGTGCCTTCCGCAATTTGAAGCAGCGTGAACGTGAAGCGGAACTTCAGCAGGAACTGGATGCCCTCAGCCTGCAGATTGACTACACCTACGAAGAGATCAGTCTGCTGCATCGCTTGACGGAAAACCTGCAATTGTCCAGGCCATCGGAAGAACTCGCAGAACTCTGTGTGCGAGGGCTGTATCCGCTGATCGAATGTGCTGGTGTGGGGATCTGTGTGGAAAACTCTGATCACTCGATGCGATTCCTGTCTCAGGGACGCCTGCCATTTGATCAGATGGAACTTGCCCGGCTGCTGGCACGGTTCGATACTCACAACTGGAGCAAGCCACTGGTGAAGAACAAGCTGCAGCATACGCTGTTGGGCGAGGACTTCCCGGGCCTGAAGAATATGGT
>CAIWEX010001047.1 GCA_903911795.1 uncultured Schlesneria sp. | reverse complement strand
CACCGCTCGGCCGTGCACCAGCACCAGGACTACCGCCTCCGAACGAAGGTCGAGCACCACCTCCACCACCGCCACCTCCACCGAAAGAAGGGCGTGCTCCGCCACCGCCGCCACCACCCATGGAACGACCACCACCGCCGCCGCCGCCGCCGCGACCAAATCCATGGACGGGTTCATAACAGAGCAGCGAAAGACCAAGGATGGCTGCCAGAGAAGAGAGGATGCGATGACGTTTGGCAAAGTTCATAATGGAAATTCCGATGACCGGAGAAGGTGTATTCGATGAAGCTCTGGAGCAAATTTTCAAGTGATAGAGTGGCTGACGTTTACGATCACGTGTCGAAGTTAATGGGCCGCAGGGGTCGGTGGTCGACGCGCCACGCGGACTCGAGCATCAGGGAGCAATTCGTCACCGACCAGACGCTGGGTCGAATTGAGGTCAAACAGGTCCGGTCCGAGTGGAGTCAAAATTCGGATGACCGAGGCACTCTTGCCATCCGGTGTGACTCCTTCGGCTTTGATCACCCAGCCGTCATTGACCGGAGTCCATGTTGATTCCCCGAATCCACCACTGTGATCAAAGGCCCAGCCCCGAATCGTTTTTCGGAGGGGATCCCAGCCGATTCGCTGAGTCCCTCGTGATTCAACTCCGCCTCGCAGTTTGACGACATAGTCCTGCAGCAGGTAATTGCCATCTTCGGTCCACCTGCAGGATGTTTCGACTTTCGCATCGTCGGTCTGATCGACCCAGTCACCGACGAGCCATTCGAGGGCTGCCAGTTCGTCATGTGCGGTTTTCGGTCCTTCTTCCGCCGGAAAATCACGGACGTTTGTAATCAGCCATTTTCCATTTCCCTTCAGGTGAATTGCCATATACGGGCTGAAGGAGCCTTCGGCATCGGGTTCCAATGCTGTGGCGCTGATCCCTTCTTCCAGGACAACGTCGGGGGCAAGGAGCTTCAAGGAAGTGATTCGGATCTCGATCCGGGCTTTGGGGAACTTCTTGAAGATCTCGGCAAAGCGAACGCGAATGTTGTCCCGACCGGTGACGACATTGTCGTCTTCGTCGACGACTTCGGCCTTCTCTGCAAATAGAGCTGCCAGGGCGGTTGCGTCACCTTTGTTGAATGCGGCTTCGAAAGCGCTGGCCGCCGTTTCAATTTCTTCGACGAAATCGTGAGCAGCCTTTTCAGCCTTGGATTCTTGCGACTGCGCAGCACGAGGGGAAATCCACACCGACCCGGCAAAGCCCATCATTAAGGCTGCTGCTGCCACTATGAGAAATGTCTTAGGCATTGATCCGTTTCCTGTTTCCCGAGAATGGGGAACTCCATTCATGTCCGATCACACGGCACTGCAACACGCCGCTGTTGCAAGTATTTTTGCCAAACCGACAGGATTGATCCTACCGTTCAGCGTTGGAAAATCCAGAATGAAGTTGAGTTTTCACCGATGGTGGCACTCACATCAACGACGGCCAATTCTTCGGGATAAAATGTTGATCGCCAGATGACGTGAAACTGCGAGCCGCTTGCAGCACTTTGGGCACTTGCTTCGTAAGGTGGCGACAAGCTCGCTTCGAGCGCCGGCCCACCATCTTTGTCTATGTGAATGGGCTTGTCGTTCGGCCACGGGGTGGCGGGGGCGCACCCGCTTCGGTAAGCCCCCGTTCATACGCGTTCCATTTCGGAGGCTTCTGCAAAGCCAGTGCGCCCCCGCCACCCAACCGTGATGCGGCGTTCATCTACGCTCCTTGGCATCGGAGACAAAACTCTTGTAGATTCCATTCGTGGGACACGAAGGCGAATCAATGAATTACGGAGGCGTTGCTATCGAAGTTGCATTGATAGCTTTGCGATGGTTTTGAGAATGTAGTTTTGGCCATTGTTTGACCCGTACCGAAAATCGCGGGGAATTGCTCCCAAGCCTGATCGAAATGGGACGTGACGGAATGGACGCGACGTCTGATGAACGCATGATGGACTGGACGTACCTGCGACGGTATTTCGTCCGATTCGTGATCGGGAGCGTGCTGATGACGGCGACGTATATTGTCATCAGCATCTATGCCACGTATCTGCGGGAACAGCGGATCGCAGCAGCGATTTCATCCGACGAGGGCCACGTCGAGTTTGCCTATTTTGGGCCGGATTGGATTCCGCAGTCTGTACAGGAAAGATTGCCGTTACTCGACCGCATCCAGAGTGTTCGCTTCACTAGCACGCGCGTCAAGAACACCAATCTGGAGCATCTAAAAGGGCT
>CAIWEX010001046.1 GCA_903911795.1 uncultured Schlesneria sp. | reverse complement strand
CTTGCCGGTGATCAGATCCTTAGTGCCGTCGCCGTTGATGTCCTGATAGTGCAGCGCATGCGTCTGTGAAAAGCTCTTGTCGATTTCGTGCTGCTTGAATTTGCCGTCACCGGTGTTTTCGAACCACCAGACCCCGTGTGCGTGCGCGGAACTCATGATGATGTCGCTGTCGCCGTCTCCATCCAGATCATCGGCGTGCATGTCCGCAGCGGCGTGTGAGCCACCTTCGCCGTTGGCGCTGAGCGTGTGCTTACGGAAAGTCCAGGGGCCTTCCAGTTTTGCGGGTTGTTCCCACCAGCCGGCGGGAATCAGGATGTCCTGCTTGCCGTCACGATTGAGGTCTCCGACGCCCAGGCCGTGATAGTAGCGATGAGCCAGCCCACCGAGCTTTTCGCCACTCACCTGTCGATAGTCCCACTTCTTCTTGGCCATCTCGGGTGAGGGGATTTCGAGGTATCCCATCATCTGTTCGGGTTCGGAAGTCATCACCAGTTCTGGCTTGCCGTCTCCCGTGATGTCCAAGAACTGAGGTGATTCACCAGCAGCGCTGTGCCAGATTTCGTACTGGTTCCAGGGGCCGGGCTTATTCTGGGGATTCTCGAACCAGTGACAGGGGACACCGGGAAAACCGATCACGATGATGTCCTGCCAGCCATCGCCGCTGATGTCGTACGACCACAGAGCGAAGTTGTTGCTGTAGGCTCCGTCGGCGACGTAGCGACGAATTCCTTCGGCGCGCAGGGGTCTCATCGTCCAGTTGCCGGTCTTGTACAGATTCGCATCGCCGGGAGCTTCGTACCAGGCTTCGCCATTGGAAATATCCAGGCGTCCGTCCTTGTTGAAATCTCCGACGGCAACACCTTCTGCCCGGAAGGCGTCTTCAAACTTGATGCGTTCCCACTTGACGGGGGTTTCCTGAGCCATGGCCGTGCTGAACGTACAGAACGCACAGCTCAAGGCAAACAACCCGACAAAAACACGTGGCATGTCGATCTCCTGTTAAATAAACGGCACGGATGCAGAATCAATGGGATAACGTGACCATCTGGAAACCAGTTCGCGAGATCGAATCTGATATCCGGCATCCTGCCGGAAAGGATGGTCCGATTACACTTTACGATAGCCGCAGCAGCGCACGTTCGCGACCAAACCGTAAAGTTTTTTCGGCCGGACGGGGGCGGCAGTTCGTCCAACGTGGGGTGCAAAGGCCTGGAACGAGGTTTGTGTCATCAGACAATTCGGCCCAACAGGCCGTTTGGGCAACGCTGTGAAGCATTTTTAGGGAACATTTTTCGCTTGGTAGTTACGCAGTTTTTCTCGTTCGTGTGTAGTGAGCGTTCGAACTTCAGGGTCACCGAGCGGTTTGATGTCGGGGTTCTTTGGACGGTATCGTGCTCGTTTGTCAGTCCGTGTAACGCTGGACGACGGCTTCCGCCAATTCCTGGATGATGTCGTTTTTTGGTGAAACGACGTTGTCGAGATTCCTAATGCATTTGCGGAGTGCGTGGAGGGTTTTGGCCAGGCTTCGATCTCGAGGTGTGTAGTAGCGGTCCATGGCATCCATAAATCCGGTGTATGTCTTCGCACCGTTTTCCAAGTGGATTCGTCCACAGGCTTCCAGCGTCTTCACGAACGCGGCAGTGACGCACTTTGAGTCTTGCCAAGACCAAATCAACGCCTGCGCAGCCAACTGCTCGGGAACCCATTTGATATTGCCATGAAACTCCGTTTTGGAAAATAATTCACCGTCCGGGAGTACAAATGACAGCAATTCTCGAAAGACATCCTCGTTCTTACGCTGACGCGATTGGCCTTCCGAACGATCCGAGAAATGAATGACTCGCTCCTTGCGATTCATGGCCAGATTCCTTTCTGACTGAATGTTTCAGTTAGTATGCGATGGAATCTGGCCTTTTTTCATATCCTTCAATTCATGGAAACCCCATTTTTTCGCCTAAAAAATGCTTCACAGCGTTGCCCTTTGGGCTGCAAACCACGGCTGAACCTACCGAAAACTGCATTCTGCGATGTTTAGGCACCTATACTTCCAGACCGTGGTACCCGTTAACGTCCAATACCCATGGAAATCAACGACCTGATGGCCGCAGAGTTGAGAAAGGATTCCATTGATACTCGAACTGCTTGAATACGTGACCACTCCCTGTTCGTGGACGGCACGGAAGCTGGGGTATTTGAATGGCCAGATCGGTATCAAGGTCCGGCATCGACAGTGCCGTCGGGCTTGGAAGACTCATCTGGAAAAGACTCGACAGGTCATTCGTGCGGCGATCTTGGATTGTCCCCGGCGTCGCAAGGCAGTTGTACTCGGTTCGGGACTGCTGCTGGATGTTCCACTGGCGGATCTGGCTGCCACGTTTGATGAAGTCGTCCTGGTTGATGTCGTCCACCCGATCAGCGTCTACCTGACAAAACTCTGGTACCGTAACGTGCGACTGGTCCGGGCGGATGTGACCCAGACGGCTGCCGAACTGGCCAAGGTCGCTCACAACCCGGCACTCCCGTTGCCGCACGCAGTACCGCAGTTGTTTTGCGATGACCCCGACGTCGACTACGTCGTATCGGTCAACCTGCTGTCTCAATTGCCGTACGTTCCGACATACTATCTTGAAAAGACCACGCGGAACGAGAACGAGGTCGAAGCCTATGCACGTGATCTGATCGACAGACATCTGGATTATCTGCAGCGGTTGCCGGGTGTCGTGACGCTGATTACCGATATCGAAAAGTTGAAGATCGACAATCACGGCAATATTGTCGAGCGATTCGATATCCTGTACGGCGCGACATTGCCGTGGCAGACGATTGAGTGGACATGGGAACATATTCCGCTCAAGCATGTTTCCTCGGACTTCGCGTATCATCGGCATGTCTGTGCGGTCCAGAACGTGAAGTCCGCAGCGACAAAGTAAATAGAAAAAACTTTCATCAAGAGAGAATGCGACATGGATCTTGGGTTGAAGAATAAGGTGATTCTGGTGACAGGGGG